>JALZIX010000131.1 GCA_030860025.1 Actinomycetota bacterium | reverse complement strand
CATCAGTCTGACGCGCATCGAGTCCCGGCCGACCAAGGAACGCCTGGGGGTCTACTTCTTCTCACTCGACTGCGAGGGCCATGTCGCCGACGACCGGGTCGGTGAGGCACTGAGCGCGCTGCGCCGGCTGTGTTCGGACGTACGGTTCCTTGGCTCGTATCCGCGGGCCGACGGTCGCGATCCCAAACCGGTCCCCGACCGGGCTACTGACGCGTCCTTCTCCGACGCCGCCGCCTGGCTCGCCCGGCTGAGGGAAGGCCGCCTTTAGCTGCATCCCCGCTCCATGGGTTCGGCCCCAGTAGTTCGCCTTTATGCGCATAACGGTCAGGATCCGCCCCGATTCTTCGCCTTTATGCGCATAAGGGCGACGCGGCGAGTCCCGCGTCAGAGGTACAGGCCGGTGGATTCTTCGATGCCCTCGGCGGCGATCGCGTGGGCGTCGCGCTCGCGCAGGATGATCAGCGACTCCCCACGTACCTCGACTTCGTGCTGGTCGTCGGGAGAGAAAAGCACCTGGTCGCCCGGCTTGATCTGCCGGACGTGGTTGCCGACTCCGACGACCTCGCCCCAGACCAGCCGTTTGGCCATCTGTGCGGTCGCCGGGATCACGATGCCGCCGCTGGACCGCCGTTCACCCGCTTCCTTGGAGAGGCTGACCAGAAGCCGGTCGTGCAGCATCTTGATCGGCAGCTTGCCGCTCGCGCCGGCACCAGCGGAAGCCTTCCGCTGCCCTCCGGTCTCGGGTATCCCGTCGTTGCTCACTGTTCCGACGCTAGCCCTCGTGGGGCAGGTCCGAGCGCCACGCCCCTCACGGGACGTCGAGCCAGAAGGCTTTGTAGGCCAGCGCAGGATTTCGGTGGGGGCGGGCCGTACGACCGGAGATCGTGTATCCCCACGAGCGCACCTGTCCTTCGAGAGTGTCGAGGTCGCGTTCCTCGTTGTACGCGCCCACTACCAGCCGGCCGCCAGGTTTCAGCACATGGCGCAGCACATGGGCGACCAGATCTGGACGACGACTCGTTGGCACGTAGTCCAGTCCGGTTCGTACGACGTCGAATTGCTGTGGCGGTGCCCAGCCAAGGATGTTGGCAGTCCAGATTCGATGCGCCCACTGCGGAAGCCGGACGCGGGCGAGATCGGCCAGCGCTGCAGAGATCTCGACGTCGGAGGGCTCGACCACCATGCCATCCTCAGCGGCCCAATCGACAAGGCTTTCCAGCAAGTGCCCATTGGCGCAGCCGACGTCGAGGAACGAACAACTGCCTGGGAGGCCATCCACGAGCAACCGCCTCGCCTGTTCCCACCGGGTCTGATCCCCACTGTGACCAGACTGTGCGCGGGGGTTGTCACCGCCCAAGTAGCTGGCCTCGATGATCGCGAGCATCGCTGAATGCCACTCCCGCTCGGTGATGAGGCCCTGTTCTAGCGCCGCATCGAGGTCGGCCACCTGACGCCAGGCTCGCTCCTTGTCGGCGCGCAGATCGTCGGGCACAGCCTCAGCTCAGCCCCAGCCGAGTTCGTGCAGCCGGGCGTCGTCGATGCCGAAATGATGGGCGATCTCGTGTACGACGGTGATCGCCACCTCATCGACCACCTCGTCCTCCGAGGAGCACATCGCACATATCGCGGCGCGGTAGATCATGATCCGGTCGGGCAGGTCGCCGCCGTAGTTCCAGTCCCGGTCGGTCAGCGCGAAACCTTCGTACAGGCCCAGGATGCCCGGCTCCTCGGGATTGCGGTCCTCCACCAGGACCACGACGTTGTCCATCAGCTGAGTCAGTTCCGGCGGGATCAGGTCCAGGGCATCGGAGACCATCTCCTCGAACCGCGGCAGCGGTACGTCGATCACCAGCTGACCGGACGCGGGCGCCCCTCCTCGTACCCGGCCGCGCTCTGCACGCCGACGATCGCGCGCTCGTGCAACTCATCGACGGTACGGGCGCCGGCGTACGTACAGGCGCTCCGAACCCCGGCCATGATCGTGTCCAACAGATCCTCGACCCCCGGGCGGGCTGGGTCGAGATACATCCGCGAGGAACTGATGCCCTCGTCGAACAGCCCCGACCGCGCCCGGTCGAAACCGCTCTGCTCCCTGGTTCGCGCCGAGACCGCCCGGGCTGAGGCCATGCCGAAGCTCTCCTTGTACTGCCGGTTGTCGCTGTCGCTGTGGATGTCACCGGCGCTCTCGTACGTACCGGCGAACCAGGAGCCGATCATCACGGTCGAGGCGCCGGCGGCCAGCGCCAAGGCGACATCCCGCGGATGCTTCACGCCGCCGTCGGCCCACACGTGCTTGCCGACTGCCCGCGCGGCCGTCGCGCACTCCAGCACCGCCGAGAACTGCGGGCGCCCAACCCCGGTCATCATCCGCGTGGTGCACATCGCGCCCGGCCCGACGCCCACCTTGACCACGTCAGCGCCCGCCTCGATCAGCGCCCGCGTCCCGTCGGCGGAGACCACGTTGCCGGCGACCAGTGGCTGAGCAGGACCAACCGCAGCTCGTACGGCGACCAGCGCATCGATCATCTTCTGCTGGAACCCGTGGGCGGTGTCAATCACCAGAATGTCGACGCCACCGTCCAACAAGGTGTTGGCCCGACCGACCACATCGCCGTTGACGCCGATTGCGGCAGCAGCCAACAGGCGGCCGGCATTGTCCACCGCAGGTTGATACAGCCCTGCCCGTACCGCGCCCTTGCGCGTCGTGACCCCGACCAACCGCTCCCCGGCAACGACCGGCGCGATCCGTACTCGTTCGTCAGTCAGCAGGTCGAAGATCTTCGCCGGGTCCGTGCCGTCCTCCACGGCGACCATGTGTGGGCTCATCGCCGCGCCGACCTGGGCGAAGCGATCCCAGCCTGCGCAGTCGCTTTCGGTCAGGATCCCGACCGGTCGCTGACCCTCGACGACAACCGCGCCGCCGTGTGCGCGCTTGTGCAACAGCGACAAGGCCTCGCCGATCGTCGTCTCCGGGGACACCGTGATGGGGGTGTCGTAGATCAGGTGCCGCTCTTTGAGCCACGCAACCACGTCTGCCACGACCGAGGTCGGGATGTCCTGCGGCAGCACCGCCAGCCCACCGCGCCGACCGATCGTCTCGGCCATCCGTCGGCCGGAGATCGCCGTCATGTTGGCGACCGCGATCGGGATTGTCGTACCCAGCGCGTCCGGGGTCGTCAGGTCCACGTCCAGTCGGGAGGACACCGTCGAATGCTGCGGAACCATGAAGACGTCGTCGTACGTGAGGTCGTACCCGGGTGCGGCGTCGAGGAACTGCATGCCGCCATTGTCCCGTGCCGAGCCTCAGGCGGCACAGGGCTCGGGTAAGTCACGTTGATCATCGGCAAATCAGGGGTTTTCGCCGCAGGAAATGGCCAGTTTGCCGATGATCAACACTGGTTCGGGCGAGCGACTGGACCCCGCCCAGTAATCTCGTCAGGTGATTGATCTACGGGTGCTGCGCGAGGATCCCGACCTCGTCCGTGCCAGCCTCACCAAGCGCGGCCTGCCGCCGTCACTTGCCGACGACCTCTTGGCCGCCGACGCTGCCCGGCGAGCCGCGGTGACCAGCGCCGACCACCTGCGTTCCGAGCAGAAGGCGGCATCGAAGAAGATCGGCGCCGCATCGAAGGAGGAGCGCCCGGCCCTACTGGCCGCGGCCCAGGAACTCGCGGCCCACGTCAAGGCACTCGAGGAAGAAGAGCGCGAGGCCGAGGCCGCCCTGCGCCAGGCCCAACTGGTGCTACCGAACCTGGTCGAGGACGGCGTACCGCCCGGCGGCGAGGGCGACAGCGTTGTCCTGCAGACCGTGGGCGAGATCCCGCCGTATGACTTCGAGCCCCGCGACCACGTCGAGATCGGTACGGGTTTGCGCGCCATCGACACCGAGCGGGGGGCCAAGGTCTCCGGTGCGCGCTTCTACTTCCTTACCGGCGTCGGCGCTGAGCTTGAGTTCGCCCTGGCCAACCTCGCCCTGGCCCAGGCCAAAGACACGGGCTTCACGCCGATGATCGCGCCTTCCCTCGTACGCCCAGAAGCTATGGAGGGCACCGGTTTCCTTGGCGCACACGCGGACGAGGTCTACCGGCTCGCCAACGATGACCTATACCTGGTGGGGACCTCCGAGGTCCCGCTGGCCGCGTATCACTCCGACGAGATTCTGGATCTGGCGGCCGGCCCGATCCGATACGCCGGCTGGTCGTCGTGCTTCCGTCGGGAGGCCGGTTCTTACGGCAAGGACACCCGTGGCCTGATCCGGGTGCACTGGTTCGACAAGGTGGAGATGTTCGCCTTCACTACGCCGGAGGAGGCGGCCGCGGAACACCAGCGGCTGCTCGCGTGGGAGCAGCAGTTCCTCGGCGCGCTCGAACTGCCGTACCAGGTCGTCGACATCGCGGCCGGCGATCTGGGGAGCAGCGCGGTACGGAAGTACGACTGCGAGGCGTGGTTCCCTTCGCAGTCGGCCTACCGCGAGCTGACGTCGGCCTCCAACTGCACCACCTTCCAGGCCCGGCGGCTCAATATCCGCTACCGCGACGAGGGCGGCCGCCCGCAGATAGCCGCAACGCTGAACGGCACCCTCTGCGCGATTGCCCGAACCATCGCCTGCCTGCTCGAGGTCCATCAGCAGGCCGACGCGTCCGTACGCGTACCGACAGCGCTGCGCCCGTACCTCGGCGGGCGCGAAGTCCTGGAACCCGTTGCCTGACGCCCCCGCTGACGGCACTTTTCACGTAAAAAGTGCCCTCAGGCGACCGGCTGAGGGGACATTTCACGGAAAAAGTGCCGACTGGGAGGCCTGGCGGCCGAAGCTGGTGGCAACCGACCTCGACGGGACTTTCCTCAACTCCGCGGCGCGGGTCAGTCCGAGGAACGCCGCCGCACTTGTCCGACTACGCGGCGAGGGGATCCCGGTCGTCGGCGTGACCGGTCGCGCACCACGACTATTGCACACCGTGCACGAGTACTTCGGCGGCGAGGGGATCGTCGTTCTGGCCCAAGGCGCCTTCGTGGGGGACCTGGCCACCGGTGAGGTATTGCATCAGGTGACGATGCCCAGTTCGCTCGCGCTGGACATCACCGCGCAGATCGAGGAGTTGTCCGGGCCGCTGCTCTACGCCGGCGAGTATC
>JALZIX010000326.1 GCA_030860025.1 Actinomycetota bacterium | reverse complement strand
GGTTCGCCGTCATCGAAGGTCAGGAAGTAGGTGAACAGGAACGGCTGCTTGGTCTCCCCGAGCACGTGCGCGTCACAGCCGCGGGCGGTGTGCCGCAGGATCACCGGCACGACGAGCTGGTCCTGCTCCGCCACCATTGTCGGCGGGTCGCCACCCTCGGCGAGCGAGACGTCAAAGACCACGCTGCCGCGAAGCTCGAAGATAGAGATGTCCTCGGTGTTGTCGCCCCGGGTAAGCGTGATCGTCGCCAGGACCACGGTCTTTCCGTCCGCCGTACCGGTCGTGAAGTCCCCGAGGCGTACGTCAACTGCGGCCGCGAGCCGCTGAGCGTGGCACTCCTCCTGATGGATCCGGTCGATGATGTCGTCCGGCGCCTCGAGCGGGACGCGTACCTCCTCCGTGGCGCCGTCCGGCCGCTGGACCTGCAGGGCGGTGAACGCCGGATCCACTCCGACGCCCTCGTCGCACACCGCGGGGCCGTACTGAGTGGGGAGGTCGATCGTCTGGCCGGGTTGGTAGGTGGCCGGGCGCCCGGCGAACGGCAACCGCTCGAAGCCAGGGGAATCGAGGCTGACCGCGAGGACGGTGAACGGATCGGAGCCGGTGTTCACGATCCGGGTCTGGAACTGCCCACCGATTGCACTGTCGGTACGCAGTCGTACGGCAGTGGCCCGCATCCCAGGTACGTCAGGAGTGGCCACGGGGGCGGTGGGCTCGGCTGCATGCGGCGACGCACCCGTCTCGTTGTCAGCGGAATCGCGCGCCGCACCTGCGGAGCAGGCCGACACAAACATGAGTACGGCCATGAGCCTGGCGACCATCCCTCGCCGAGCAGACACAGCGTCAACCCAGCAGATCGGGCTGGGCGGGGTCGGTCAGCGACCTGGGCGTGAACTCCCCGAATCCGCCGCGGAAGAACACCAGCGGCAGACCCACGCTGGCCACATCGAGGTCGCGTACCCGGCCGATCACGATGTCGTGGTCCCCGGTCCGGTGGACCGTCTCGACGTCACAGTCGATCCAGGCGACCACGCCAACGAGCCTCGGCGAGCCGGAACCTGCTGGCCACCAGTCGATTCCGTCGAACTTGTGGCTCCCACTGGCAGCAAAGCCCCGGCACAGCTGCTCCTGGTCGGCGCTGAGCACGTTGATGCAGAACGACCCTGACTCGCGGATCCGTGGATAGCTGGTCGACGTCAACGCCGACAGGAAGCCGACCAGCGGCGGATCGAGTGACACCGACATGAACGTCCCCACCGACATCCCGACCGGCTGGCCATCCCCGTCGATCGCCGTGACCACGACAACTCCGGTCGGGAAGTGCCCGAGAACGGCGCGGAATCGGCGTTCGGAGTTGCGGTCGGACAGAGCCGCCGGGTCAGCCACCCGAGCATTCTGGCATCGGCGGTACGTTCGCCCGTGGAGTACGGGCATCCACGACTGGAGGCACCCATGACAGAGCACGTCTACCGGGTCACCGAGATCGTCGGGACCAGCACCGAGGGCCTCGAACCGGCAATCCGAAACGGGGTGACCCGAGCTGCCAAGACCCTGCACAACCTCGATTGGTTCGAGATCACCGAGGTCCGGGGGCATCTCGTTGACGGTCAGATCGAGCACTTCCAGGTCGGCCTCAAAGTCGGTTTCCGGCTCGACGACGAGTAGTCCGCTTCGCGACGACGGGTCGCTGACAGACTCGAGGATGTGAACATCAGCTTCCTCGCAGGCGTGGACAACTGGGCGGCCGGCCTGGGGAAGCTGCGGGATGTCGTACGCCAAGAGGTACTTGCCGAGCAACTGCGCGAGGTCATGAGCACCGTCAAAGACGGCCCGGCCGACGTGCTCGACATCGGCTGCGGTCAAGGAACGCAGGCGCTGCGCCTGGCCCGGGCCGGACACACCGTCACCGGGCTGGACATCTCCGTCGAGCTGTTGGACAGGTTCGAGTCGGCGCTGAGCGCAGAGCCGGCAGACGTACGGGCCAGAGTGCGCCTGGTCGTCGGGCCGGGGGAGGCGGCTCCGGACATCGTGCCGGGACCTTTCGACGCGATCCTTTGCCACGGGGTTCTCCCCTACCTGGATGACCTGGCGCCCATGCTCGGCGCGATTTCCGGAGTCGCCGCTCCACAAGCCACCCTCTCCTTGCTTGTGCGCAACGGTGCCGC
>JALZIX010000319.1 GCA_030860025.1 Actinomycetota bacterium | reverse complement strand
GATGGTGTTCACCGTGAGCAGGCCGTCGACAGAGTCCTCGGGAAGAGGGAGGTCGGTCATCGAGGCGCGGTGCAGATGGAGGCGTCCGACACAGATGTGGTGCCGGAATCTGCGGGTTGCGCTGGCGTGCATGGTCGCGGACACCTCCACGCCATGGACCTGCCCGGACTCTCCCACGGCTGCGAGCAGGAGTCCTAATCCAACGCCACCGCCGAACCCCACATCTATCGCCGCCGCCCGTGGTGTCAGAGACAGGGCGTCAACTGCCGCGGCGATCGTGTCACGGTTGCCGCGATTGAGACCCGCACCGATCAGCCGGCCCGACAAGCCCCTCGGATGGCCCAGTTGCCTGGCCAGACCCGCCAGGAACTGTTCCCGAAGGCCCATCCCCAGACCCTAGGTCAGGCCAGGGCGAGCTGCTCGGCTTCGTCGTGGCTCCCCCGCGCACTTCGGCCCTCAGCGAGGGCCGGCAGGGCACCGTCAGGAAAGTCGCCCTCGATCGCGGCCGCGTCGCTGATGCCGGAGATCCTGCGTTGGTCCGCCCCACTTCGCCTGATCAGCCCGTGGCGCTCCAGGATCGGTCGTACCCTCCTGGCCAGACTGCGTCTGTAGTCAGCTCCCACATATGCGCCTCGGCCGTAGATCTGCTCGTATGCCGGGACGAGTGCTGGCCGCTCGCGCCGCAACCAGGCGAAGAACCACTCGCGCGCCCCAGGTCGTAGATGCAGCGCCAGGACCGTGCAACCGGTGGCACCAGCCGCAGCGATCTCGCCTAGCAGCCGGTCCAGGTGCTCGTCGGTATCGGTGAGGTAGGGCAGCACCGGCGCCACGAACACCCCGCAGGGCAGGCCCGCGTCGGTGAGGGCGCGGACCAGATCCAGCCGCGCCCGGACCGAGGGCGTGCCGGCTTCCAGAGTTGGCTGCAGACTCTCGTCGACGATTGCGATGGACAGGGCGAGCCCGACCGACACGTCCTGCGCGGCAGCCCGCAACAGCGGCAGGTCCCGACGAAGCAGGGTCCCCTTGGTGAGGATCGACATGGGCGTACCCGATGCGGCAAGCGCGGAGATGATTCCGGGCATGAGCCCATAGCGACCTTCTGCGCGCTGGTAGGGGTCGGTGTTGGTACCCAACGCCACCGACTCGTGCGTCCAGGACGGCCGCGCCAGTTCCCGGCGGAGCACCTCGGCGACGTTGACTTTCACCACGATCTCGGTATCGAAGCCGCGACCGGTGTCCAGTTCCAGCCAGGTGTGAGAACCGCGGGCGTAGCAGTAGACGCACGCGTGCGTACAGCCGCGGTACGGGTTGATGGTCCAGGTGAAGGGCATCGACGACTGCGCCGGGACCTTATTGAGTGCGCTCTTGGCGGCGACCTCGTGGAACCGCACTCCGGCGAAGTCCGGGGTCGTGACGGTCCGCAGCAGACCCGCGATCCGGCCGAGGCCGGGTAGGGCCTGCGGGTCATCGATCGCAATCCCCTGCTGATCCCAGCGCATTGCGTCATTCGAACACATGTTCGACGGCCTTGTCTAGCTGGACACCTCATGAAAGTGCTTCAGGTCATCGGTAGGCCGGCCAACGCAGCGAGAACGCCCAACAGGGCACAAGCACCGAGTGTCCGCAGCACCGACCAGCGCAATCGGAAGATCATGACAGCCGCCAGGACCGTGATGACGAGCGCGACCGGCCGCACCGACGAGACGTCGGGAAGGTGCACACCGACCACTCCCCACTCCCGGACGGCGACGTCGGCGAAGAGCGTGTGGAGGGCGAAGTACACGGCCAGATTGGCGATGACGCCCACAACGGCGGCGGTGATTCCGGTCAGGGCAGCGGAGAGCGCCCGGTTGCCGCGAAGCCGCTCCACGTAGGGCCCGCCGATGAAGATGAAGAAGAAACTGGGCAGGAACGTCACCCAGGTCACGAGCAGCGAGGCAAGAACCCCTGCGACCCATGGATCGAGCCCGCCGGAGTTTCGGTAGGCACCCAGGAAGGCAACGAACTGGACCACCATGATCAGCGGGCCCGGGGTCGTCTCAGCCAGGGCGAGGCCGCGGACCATCTCGCCTGGAGTGAGCCAGCCGTAGGTGGCCACCGCCTGCTGCGCGACATAGGAGAGCACCGCGTAGGCCCCCCCGAAAGTGACCAGCGCAGATCCGGAGAAAAACAGGCCCTGCTCGGTGAGCACGCTGTCGGCGCCCGTCAGCATCCCCACGACACCCATGGGTACTGCCCACAGGCAGACCGCCACCGCGACCAGCCGCACCGTCCGGGCGGTCGACGGCCGCTCCGCGTGCAGCGCATCATCAGGAATGAGCGGCTCAGGCCCGTCCACCGCGGCACCGTGTCCGTTGGCCGTCACGGTGTGCGGGGCGATGCGACCGAGCACCAAACCCACCAGCGCGGCAGCGCCCACCACGATCGGGAAGGCCACGTCGAAGACGGCAAGAGCAACGAAGGCGACGACCGCGATGGCTACCCGCACGGGATGGGCAAGCGCCCGCTTGCCGACCCGCATGACGGCCTGGGCGACGATTGCAAGCACCGCGGGCGCAAGGCCGGCGAACAGCGCCGCCACCGCCGATGTCGTGCCGAACGCTACATACATCGCCGATAGCGCCAAGAGAGCCAGCATGCCGGGCAGGACGAACAGAACCCCGGCGACCACTCCGCCGCGCGTGCCGTTGAGCAGCCAGCCGGTGTACACCGCGAGTTGCTGGGCCTCTGGCCCGGGCAGCAACATGCAGTAGTTCAGCGCATGCAGAAACCGTTGCTGGCCCAGCCAGCGCTTCTCGTCCACGAGGGCGCGTTGCATGACTGCGATCTGGCCGGCAGGCCCGCCGAAGGTCTGCAACGAAATGGCGAACCAGGTCCGTACCGCCTGGCCGAACGGCACCAGATCGCGCGCTGGCGGCGCGGCGCGGCTCCGCTCTGGCGTCGTCGGCTGAGCAGGGTTGGCCGGCTCCTCTTCAGTGCTCAAAGTGTGCGCGTCCCTTGATCTCAGGCGGGTTCGCGGCCCAGGATCAGGCTGCGCCGATAGAACTCGTATAGACCGTCGAATACCGGGCCGGATACGGCAAGCGTCTCCTCGTCGGCCCCAGTCAGGGAAAGGCCCCGCAGTACTGTGTCCAGGCCCGCGGCCTCAGGTGCGTCATAGCGACCGTCGTCGATATCGGCCTCGTGCACGATCTCCGCTATCCGCCACAGCACTGGATCGCTGAGATCGTGACGTCGCAGAACCGTCTCGAACGTGCAGCCCCCGTCATGATGAGACAACTCGGCTCCCCGCATGTCGAACGGTGTGGCCTCGGCCGGAACCCGCGCGACATCGTCGACGAAGATGAACTCGGCCGCAGGGTCGAGAAAGCGCCGGATGAGCCAGGCGCAGGCGGCCCGGTCGATGTGCACGCCCGGCCGCGTCGCCCATTTCACGTCGGTTCTCCGGCCGGGGACCCGGCCGAGGCGACTGACCGGCCAGCGGGGGCCCCTGGGGCCCGAGCGGCGGCTTCGCTGTCGCGCAGGGCGCGCAGGGCCGCAGCAGCCACCTCTCGCTGGGGCGGGGGAAAGAAGTCGCGCCGAGTTATCTCACGCCACTGGCTGCGCAGCCGTCGGAGCGTGCGCGACTGCTCGGCTGCCGGCAACGCCAATGCCCGGCTGGCCAACTCCGCCAGCGCTGCGTACTCCCGCGCTCGTGCCTCTGCCATCTCCTGTGCCATGGTTCGCTCCTGGACAGCAGCTGTCGGCTTCGCCAACCAGACGGTCGCCGTCCCGCCGGCATCGAGCGCCTGCTCGGCGGCCCAATCGAACTGCTCCCGTGTGCGCGCATCCGCAGGCAGCGCAACCAGGCCGTCACCGACCTGGACTACCCCGTAGCGTTTGAGCCGCCGCCAGAGCGAGATCCGAGGTGTCGACGGTTCCCGCGGTAACCGGTAGCTGAGTAGCACCCATTCGCTCGAGGATTTGGCAGCGGTGGCCTTTGGCATCGCCTTATGTAACCACGGTTGCCTATCATCGTCCACAGCGGCCGCTGTTCCCAGGGGTCGAGCCCCAGCTGTCTCGAGTCAGGAGTTGGCATGGTCCAACGCACGGTGGTGTTCGTCTGTCCGCACGGTGCGGGCAAGAGCCGCCTCGCTGCAGCCTGGTTCAACGGCTCGGCGCCCACGGACTGGTGGGCGACCACAGCCGGAATCTCGCCGCAGACCGAGGTCAGTCAGCACGCGCCCAGGCTGCTGGACGGTACCGCGGCGGCGGTGTTCTTGGACACCGCGCCACCGCGAGCACTCACCGCTGTGCCGATGGCCACAGTGGTGGTGGCCATCGATTGTCCCGCCGACAGCTTCGAACGTACGGTCAGCTGGCAGCTGGACAACCAGGACTTCGACGAGGCGATGGCTGCGGAACTGCAGCAGCGCGCCCAGGATCTGGCTCGTGTACTCGGCGGGCAGCGACCGCACTCGCAGCACTGAAGCAGGCGCACCGACAGCTACGAGGTGGGCGAGTTGTCGGCCCGCCACATGTCCAGCAGCCCGCGGAAGTGGGCGAGAAAGCGCTCCTGCTCGGCGACCGGATACGTGGCGCGAACTGTGTCGACCAGAATCGCGTCGAAGTCTGCAGAAGCCACCCAGTCCCGCACGATGTCGTCCAGATCCGGCAGAGAGGTAGCGCAGAACTCCAGGTAGCGATCGGTCTGGAAGTAGGCCTCGGACAGCGCCGCGTAGCCGGTAAGCTTCTCGGCGTACGTACGGTCTGAATCGGCGATCTCGAAATACTTCGCCGTCTCGAGGTCCAACCGCGGCCGTCGACCAGTCGCCGTGCAGAACAGCGACCACTTGAGCAGCGCTGAGATGGCCCACGGGAAGTAGTAGTGCAACGACGTGATGGCGATGTCCTGGCAGGCGTTCGCGTAGTCGATCGGATGTACATCGGTCCCCCGTACGAGAACCTCGCAGGAGTTGAACTCCCACCGGAAGAACGCGTTGATCAGCCGCGAGATGGCCAGGACCTGCGCGCCTGTCTCTGGCGTCAGGAAGTCGTGTGAAACCGCATACCTGTCGTGCATCGGCAGTTCGGGTCGGAAGTTCATCACCATCGTCTCCGCGCCGATGGTCAGCGACCGGGCGAACACGTCGTAGCCCTCGATGGATTCCTGCAGGTGCATCAGCATCTCGCCGGAATCGTCGTAGGCGCGATGCAGTTCGTCCCGATTCCGCACCTGGGAGACGCCCCGCCAGCCACCCCCGTCGAAGGGCTTCATGAACAGCGGATAGCCCAACTCCTCGGCGATGGCATTCAGGTCGAAGGGCTGGTTGTACTTCGCGGCGGTGTAGGCCCACCGAGCGTTGTCGACCGGGTGCTTGTACGGGACGAGGACGGTCTGGGGCACCTTCAGCCCGAGCCGGAACATCGCGCAGTAGGCCGCATGCTTCTCCATGGACTGGAAGGTGAACGGGCTGTTGAGCAGGTATGTGCCGTTGACCAGCGCTGCCTTTTTCAGCCATTCGCGGGGGTGGTAGTACCAGTAGGCCAACCGGTCGATGACCAGATTGGGGCGTACGGGCTGGCGCAGGTTGAACGGCTCGATGGTCAGGCGCTCGACCAACACCTCGTGCTTGGCGCCGTCGGCGGTACGGACGGGACCGACCCGGGCGAGAAGCTCCTCGAACGCGCGCGGCCAGTCCTCCTCCGCACCGAGCAGCAGACCGATCAGGTGCCTGGTGTCGGGCTGATCCATGCGCAAGGTCTAGCAGAACCGGGGCAGGTGGTGGGCTAGCTGTCGTCGCCACGAGGGCCAGTCGTGCGGGACGTCGTAACCCCACTCATCGAGCTCACACCGGATACCTTTCGCGCGCAGGAGGTGGGCCAGGTGCCGGGTGGAGGGCAGGGAGCCGGTCGTGTCCTCCCACTGGCCCTGGCCGACGACGAGCTGAACCGATAGGCGCGAACGCAGCCACTCCAGATGGTCGCCTTCGAGATGCGGGACGAAGTCGGTGGGGTTGGCGAAATAGGCCTCGTTCCCGCGCTCACCCCAGCCGTTCCACGACGACGGGTCGTAGTTGCCGGACATGCCGATAGCGAACGGGAACAAATCAGCCCGCCGTAGCGCGAGCAGCACGGCGTGGAAAGCGCCCATCGAGACCCCGAGGGTCGCCATGTCTTGGCGCCCACCGCAGTCCGCGTCGATCAACGGGACGATCTCACCCAGGATCCAGGCCTCGAACCCCTGATGGCGCCGGGCTCGCTCCTCGAGCGGGATCTCCTTGTTGGACCACGTGGCGGCATCGTGCGCGTCGATACAGAACAGCTTGGCCCGGCCGGCGTCGAGCAGGTCACGAACCGACTCGACCATCCCATTGTTCTCGAAGTCGACAGCGCGTCCCTGCTCCGAGGCCATGACCAGGAATGGTCTTCCATAGTGACCGTGCACCACCAAAGTGCCTGACCCACCGAGGGACGGTGCAGGGACCTGGATCTCGTCACGCCTGGTCATGCCAGCGACCAGACCGACCTCAGCAGATTGGTGAGCGCCGGATCGAGAGCATCGCGCCAGGCGACGAAGTTGTGCGCATCCGGGACCTCGACCATCCGGGCTGGATAGCCCTGGGCCAATAGCGCGCCGGTCATCTGCCGATTGTTGCCGAGATTCTCTTCGGCGGCCCCGCAGGTCAACACCACAGGGATCGGGTGCGGATTGCTGGCCGGGCGGCGGGTGGCCAGCACGAATCGGGTGAGTCTGGCGAAGCGGGCGAAGTTGCGCTCCTGCGGATCAAGCCGGAGGTCGAAGAACGACCCTGATTGCAGGAAGAGCCCGCCGAACGCCTCAGGGTGCAGCCGGTGGGCGTGCAGCATCGCCAGTCCGCCCAGGCTGGACCCCATGGCAACAACGTGGCCTTGTACGGCCACGGACTCAGCAATCGCCGGAAGGACGCCATCGACCAAGGCCCGGGCATAGGCCGGTTTGGCCGAGTACCACTCGTCGCGATTGCCAGGCGCCAGGAGGGCGAGGCGGAAAGCGGGCAAGGTGCCTGCGTGGATCGTCGCCGCGGCGAACTGCGTTAACCCGGCCATGCGCTCGTACTCCGGTCCGTCGTGGGCAACCAGCAATGGCAGCGGCTGATCGGCCGGGGAGTCCTGCGGCGCCCACACCATGGCCTGGACCTGCCCACCAAGGCCGTGCGCGGGGATGCTCAACGCGTTGAGGTCGCCCGGGACCGCGGGCGCATGGAGCCAGCCGGGTTCGATGTATCCGGGAAATCGGACCACGGACTTCTCGCCAAAGGCACCGGGGGTGGTCAACGGGTTCGTAGGATCCACGATGTCTTGGTACGTGCCGTCTGGGTGGGCGAGGGTGAGCTTGTATTCCATCCGGTTCACCGGTGGTCTGCCGAACGTCAGCGTCCAGCCGGATCGTGTGCGCCGGAAATTCAGGGGGGCGGTCGTCGACAGTGCCGGTGCCAGCCGTACTCCGGCCAGCGCGCGTTCGGTGTCGGGAACCGTGAACACCACCCGATCGGCACTCACCCGAGGACCGGAGACCACCGATTCGACCGCAGTCACGACGCCTTCGGGGTCACAGCGGCAGCGGCCGAGGTCACAGCGGCAGCGGCCGGTCCTCGTACGGCGTGGACAGGACCACGGTCGTACGGGTCGACACCCCGGCCGCGGCCCGGATTTCCTGTAACAGCTGTTCGAGTTTCTCCGGACTCGCTACCCGCACTTTCAGGATGTAACTCTCCTCCCCCGCGACCGAATGGCAGGCCTCGATGGCCGCCAGATGAGCCAGGCGTTGCGGCGCGTCATCGGGAGCCGCATGATCGGTGGGCGTGATGGACACGAACGCGGTCAACGCGAGCCCGACCATGTCGGCTCGCACATGAGCGACATAACCGCTGATCAGGCCTTGCTTCTCAAGCCGACGAACCCGTTGATGGACTGCCGACACCGACAGCCCTACCTGCTCGGCGAGGTCGGTCAGACTCATCCGGCCGTCGCGGATGAGGGCGGCGAGGAGGTCCCGGTCGACCTTCTGCAGCTCGCTCATTCGTGGGCCCGGGTCATCCTCGGCTCCCGCCGGCGCCAGCTTTCCTGACCTTGTCCGGTGCGAGCGAGCGCGCGATCACCAGCCGTTGCACCTGGTTGGTGCCCTCCACGATCTGGAGAACTTTCGCCTCGCGCATCCAGCGCTCGACCGGATGGTCCTCGACGTAGCCGGCACCGCCGAGCACCTGGACGGCGTCGGTGGTCACCCGCATGACCATGTCGGTGGCGAAGAGCTTGGCCATTGCCGCCTGCGGACCGTACGGCAGACCAGCGTCACGACGACGGGCGGCATCGAGATACAGCGCCCGAGCAGCAGCCACCTGGGTCGCCAGATCGGCAAGCATGAATGCCAGCCCTTGGAAGTCCAGGATCGTGCGGCCGAACTGTTTGCGTTCCCGGGCGTAGTCGACCGCATAATCCAACGCTGCCTGGGCCACGCCGACTGCGCAGGCGGCGATCCCCAGCCGTCCTCCGTCCAGGGCCGCGAGCGCGATCCGGAATCCCTGGCCTTCCTCGCCGATCAGCGCGGACGCGGGTACGACCGCATCGTCGAACACGATCTGAGCTGTCGGCGAGGAGGACATTCCCATCTTGCGCTCGGCTGGCTGGGGCGAGATCCCGGGCGTTCCAGCATCGACGAGCAGCGTGGAGATTCCGGCGGCGCCGGGTCCTCCGGTACGCAGGAACACGTTGTAGTAGTCCGCGACACCGGCGTGGGTCACCCAGGCTTTTGTCCCTCGGACCCGGTAGGCGTCGCCATCGCGTGTCGCGGAGGTGGCCAGGGCTGCCGCGTCACTGCCGGACATGACCTCCGAGAGGCAGTAGGCACCGAGCAGGTCGCCACCGACCATTCCGGGCAGGAACTCCTGCCTCTGCTCATCCGTGCCGAACGCGGCGGTGGGGAAGGCAGACAAGGTATGGACACTGACGCCAAGACCCACGGCCAACCAGGCCCCGGCAAGTTCCTCGACGACCTGGAGATATACCTCATACGGCTGGCCCCCGCCGCCGTACTCCTCGGGATATGGCAGGCCGAGTAGACCGGCGCGGCCGAGCGTGGTGAAGACCTCGCGGGGGAAGCGGGCGGCCTTCTCGTCGGCAGCGGCCCTGGGGCGAAGTTCGCGATCGGCGAGCTCGACCGTGAGGTCCAGCAGCGCCCGGGCCTCCTCGCTGGGCAGCGTGCGGGTGACGGCCACGTCAGGCGTCCAGTGCGACCAGGTCGCGGCTACCGTTGTTGAGTCGCTCGACCCCGTCCGCCGTACAGATCACGATGTCTTCGATGCGCGCACCGTAGCGGCCCGGTAGGTAGATGCCCGGTTCGATCGAGAACGCCATTCCCGCCGCGAGGGCGATGTCGTTCCCGGAGACGATGTAGGGGTCCTCATGGACATCGAGTCCGATCCCATGACCGGTGCGATGGATGAAGTTGGCCCCGTACCCGGCATCCTCGATGATCCTGCGTGCGGTCGTGTCGACGTCCTGGGCGGTGATCCCCGGCCTGACGCTTCGGCACGCGGCCTCCTGCGCGGCCTGCAGGACGGTGTAGAAGTCAGTGATCTCCGCCGGCACCCGGCCGCCGGTGACGTAGGTGCGAGTGGAGTCTGAGTTGTAGCCAGCCTCGTTGACGCCACCGATGTCCACGACGACCAGATCCCCGGTCTCGATCACTCGGTCGGACAGGTCATGGTGCGGACTGGCTCCGTTTGGGCCCGACCCGATGATCGTGAACTCGGCGCTCTCATGCCCTTCGGTGACGATCGCGCCGGCGATGTCGCGGCCGACCGCACGCTCGGTACGGCCCGGTCGCAGCCACTCGCCCATCCGCGCGTGCACCCGGTCGATCGCCTGCCCCGCTGCACGCAGCGCGGCAACCTCCTCAGCATCCTTGCGCATCCGAAGCTCGGACATGACCTGACCAGCCAGTGCGAGGCGACCGCCGGTGGCCATGCTCAGGCCCAAGGCGTGTTCGGCCCACATCCGGTTACCGATCCCGACCGTCCCAGGTGGGCCGATCGCCTGAAGATGCGCAGCCACGATCTCGAACGGGGCTTCGGTTTCCGCCCACGGGCGCAGCGGGGTCGTCACGCCCGCGGCTTCGGCCATCGGCGCTTCGAGTTCGGGTACGACCAGCACGGGTGCCCCGCCGGCCGGGACGACCAGGCAGGTGAGTCGCTCGGACGGATGAGCGTTGTAGCCCGTCAGGTAACGAAGGTCTGTGCCCGCTGACAGCAGCAGCGCCTCCCAGCCGGCGGCACGCACGGCGCGGCAGGCCCGCTGGAGTCGATCAGCGTGTGCGGCAGGGCTCGAGGACACCACAGGAGCCTAATCGCCGGGCGATGGTGTCCTACAGTCCACACCCGTGAGCCTGATGTTGCTCGATTCTGCGAGCCTGTATTTCCGGACCTTCTACGGCGTGCCGGACACGGTGGTGTCGCCGGACGGGATTCCGGTGAACGCGGCGCGGGGTTTCCTCGACGCGATCGCGGCATTGGTTCGGGCGCGGCGCCCAGCTGAGTTGGTTGCCTGCTGGGACGACGACTGGCGCCCCGCCTTCCGGGTCGATGCCATTCCGTCGTACAAGACCCACCGCGTGGTCGAAGCGGATCCCGAACTCGGCGACACGCCAGACGGACTCAGTCATCAGGTCCCGATCATCGTCGACATGTTGGAAGCAGCAGGGATCTGCCGCCTCGGCTCTCCCGGCTTCGAGGCCGACGACGTGATCGGGACGTTGGCAACACGAGCCAGCGGTCCGGTCGAGGTGGTCACCGGCGACCGGGATCTCTTCCAGCTGGTCCGCGACGACCAGCCGGTCCGGGTGGTCTACACCGCTAAAGGCCTCAGCAACTTGGAGACCGTCGACGAAGCGTGGATCACCGCGAAGTACGGCATCCCGGGCAGGGCCTACGCCGACTACGCGGTTCTGCGCGGTGACCCGAGCGACGGCTTGCCTGGGGTCAAGGGCATCGGCGACAAAACCGCTGCCGCACTCATCCTTGCCTACGGCTCGGTGGACGGAATCATCGAAGCGGCCCGTGGCCGGGCCACTCCGACCGGTGCCCTGACCGCCGGTGTGCTGCGGAAGATGGCCGGCGCTGTGGACTATCTCGCGGTCGCTCCGCAGGTCGTCCTGGTGCGCCGGGACTGCCCGCTGCCCGACGTGAGAGCGAGCTTGCCGACTGCACCGGCCGATCCGGAGCGACTGGCCGGACTCGCCACCCGGTGGGGGCTGCAATCAGCGGTCAACCGGCTGCGGGAGGCGCTCGCCTGGCCGTGAGCTGCTGCAAGAGGTAGCGGCCCTACTGCTTCTCCTGCCACGTGTAGTTGCCGTCCGCATCGCTGATCTCGATGACCAGTGTCACGTCCTCTGAATCGGCGGTCGTTCCGGTGCACTCGTACGTGCGACCGACCTCCACCTCCATGTCACCGGGGCAGGTCAACGTGATGCTGACGCCTTCCTGGTCCTCGAACTGAGCCGCCACAGCATCCTGGACGGCCGCGGGCTCCAGCACGGTCTTGGACAGCGTGAGGAACAGGACAACTGCGACCGCTATGAGCAGGACGGTGACCCCCAGTGCCACCCACAGGGCGGTCTTGCTCTTCTTCGGTGGCGCCGAGGGGTAACCGCTGCCGTAACCCGGTCCAGGACCTTGCTGTCCGGGATAACCGGCCTGATGCGGCGCGCCGTATCCCGGCTGGGCACCGTAGCCGGGTTGGCCCTGCGGGCTTCCGCCATGAGACTGGTAGCCAGACTGCGCCGGTGGGTGCCCGCCGTATGCCCCGGGCGCAGCGAACTGCTGGCCGCCGTATCCGGGTGAGGCCGGCGCTGGAGGCGCACTGAACCCGGAGCCGGATGCCTGGCCGGAGCCGTACTGCTGCGGTGCTGAATAGTCGGTTCCGTGGGTGCTGGGCTGACTCTGGCCGCCGACGGATCCGCCGGTGCCGAACATCTGGGTGGCCGGAGCCGCGGAGGGCGCTGCAGGCGGCGCAGCGCCGCCGCCGCCCCAGCTGGAGCCGCTCCGCTGCTGATCCGCGGCTTCTTGCTGTCCCCAGCCGGATGAGGACTGTTGGGCTGATCCAGACGCGTGTTCACCGGTCACCGGTGGCGGTGAACTCTCAGCGCGGGCGGGCGCACCCCAACCCGAGGACGACTGCGCGGGCGGGGTGGAACTCTGGGCAGTGGGGGTCGCGGGCTGCCCCCAACCCGACGACGACTGCGCCGGCGGGCTCGAAGACTCGGCGGCAGCCGGACTGGCCGGCTGGCCCCAACCCGACGATGACTGTACGGGCGGCGCTGGAGTCTCGGCGGGAGTTGCCGGCTGACCCCAACCCGACGACTGCGCCGGCGGCGCTGGAGTTTCGGCGGGAGCAGCGGGCTGGCCCCAACCCGACGATGACTGCGTGGGCGGCGGCGCACTGGGCGGTGCGGGAGGCGGCGCCGGGGGCAGCCCCCATGCGCTGGTAGGCGGACTCGTCGGCGCAGCGGCTGGTTGACCCCAGCCGGACGACGACTGGGTCGATGGTGGCGACGGCTCGGACTGTTCGCCGGATGCCGACGTTTGGGATCCTTGGGCCGGTGCCGATTGATCAGGCCGGTCAGCCGCCGGCGGCGGCTGACCCCATCCCGAAGACTGACCGTCGGTGGGCGGCTGCGCGGAATCGGATGATTCGTTCGGCTGCTCGCCACCGCCCTGGGGTGGGTAGGTCATCGGTGCTCCTCTGATCGGATCGTTGCCGCTAAGCGGGGCTCACACATTGTGTACTACCTCGGGGTCGCCCGCTGCCACCACGCCTCTGCGAAGGGCGTTTACGGCGCGGCCAGCCACTCCGGCGACACCGCGATCGGAATCACCCGCTCGCTGTGGGACATCCGGGCTGCTGACGCGGGCTAATTGGCCGAGCAAATCGATGAGCTGGCGCATCCAGCGGACGAAATCCCCGCCGGTGAGCTCCGTACCCTCATCGGCGGCCGAGCGGAGCACCCGGTCAAGGGAGTCCCCGCGCGCCCAGCGCAGGGCAGCTCCGGCGAAGCCCGGATCCAGTTCTCGGGTCAACGAGAGTCCGTATTCGGATTCCAGGGCGCGTAATCGCTGCGTGACTTCTTGGAGATCTGCTAACCGGTCACCCACAACGGGACTTGGCGGGGACCAGACGGCCAGGGTGTCGCGTCTTGCCTCGTAGACGAATGCGGACACGCAAGCGGCCAACTCGCCGGGGCCGAGACCGTCGAAGACCCCCTCGTTCAAGCACTCAGCGATGGCGAGATCCGTTTCGCTCCAGATTCGCGTCAGGCCTTGGCCCGGCTCGGACAACGCGTCGGGCGGGGGGCGGCCGGTCAGGTAGCCCAAGTGTTCGAGCAGGTCGCAGATCCGGTCGAAGGACCTGGCTATCGAGCCGGTGCGCTCATCGATGCGAGCCAGCAGGGCATCGGTCTCGCGTTGGACTTGGATCCAGCGACGGGCCCAGCGGGAATGGTCCTCGCGCTCCAGGCAGGAATGGGAGGGATGGGCACGCAGATCAGCGCGAAGCCGGGCGATCTCGGCATCATCCGCCGCAGCCCGCCGCCGGCGCGCGCTGACTTGTCGAGCGCCCAAGGCCGACTCCCTACGAGCATTGCGCAGGCTGGAGGCAAGGTCGCGGCGAGCAACTGGGCTGCGGTGGTTGAAGTTCTTCGGCACCTTGATCCGCGCCAGTGCCTCGACAGGAGCCGGGAAATCGGTTCCGCTCAGGCGGCCGGACCACCGTTGTTCGGTCAGAACGAGCGGACGCGGATCGGACAACGGTGAGAGGCCGGGGTCGAGGACGACTGCCAGCCCCTGGCGACGACCGTGTGGCACCCGAATGACATCACCGACCCGGAGTCGCTCCAGGGCCTGGATGGCGTCGCCACGCTGCTGACTGGCGCCGGCCCGGGCCAGATCGGCTTCCCGCTTGCTCAATTCCAGCCGCATCGCTTCGTACGAGGCGAAGTCACCTCGGTCGCAGGCCATCTGGGCGGCAAGGTCGCCAAGCCCTTGCTGATTTGCGACCACCCGCCGATGCAGCCCGACGACCTGTCGGTCGGCCTGGAACTGTGCGAACGAGGATCCCAAGAGTTCCCGTGCCGCTTCCCTGCCGAGCTGCGAGACCAGATTGACGGCCATGTTGTAGGACGGGGTGAAGGACGATCGAAGAGGGTACGTACGAGTGGAGGCCAATCCCGCCACCGCTGAGGTGTCGACCTCCGGCGACCAGAGCACAACCGCGTGCCCGTCGATGTCGATTCCTCGCCGTCCCGCCCGGCCGGTCAGCTGCGTGTACTCCCCCGGGGTAAGTGGCGCGTGTTGGTCACCGTTCCACTTGTTCAGTCGCTCGAGGACGACCGAGCGAGCCGGCATGTTGATGCCCAGGGCGAGGGTCTCGGTGGCAAAGACCGCCTTGACCAGGCCGCGTACGAACAGGTCCTCCACGGTCTCCTTGAAGGCGGGAATCAGCCCCGCATGATGCGCGGCGATCCCGGCACGCAGGGCCTCGACCCAGTCCCAGTAGCCAAGGACTACCAGGTCCTCGTCCGGGAGCCCCGCGCAGTGCTCGTCGACGATAGTGCTGATCTGCTCGCGCTCTTCGTCTGTCGTCAGGCGCAACCCGCTGCGCAGCACTTGATCGACGGCGGCATCGCAACCGGCCCGGCTGAAGATGAACGTGATAGCGGGTAACAGTCCGTCCCGATCCAGACGGGCCAGGACATCAGCTCGATGCGGTGGGCGCCATGGCTGGCGCCGCTCGTAACCGCCGGCACGTGCCCGGTCGCGGCCGGAGCCTCGGCCGCGCGTCTCCGTCGACCACACCCGTTCCTGAGCAGCGCGGACTGCCTGCTCCAGTCGCGGATTGATGGTGGGAATGGGCTCGTCGTGCGTGCCGCGACGGACGGTGAACAGATCGAAGAGCCGGGTGCCCACCATCATGTGCTGCCACAACGGCACCGGTCGCTCGTCGCTGACGACAATCGACGTGTTGCCGCGCACAGCGACCAACCACGCTCCGAACTCCTCGGCGTTGCTGACGGTGGCCGACAGGGAGACCAGGGCCACCGACTCGGGAAGGTGGATGATCACCTCCTCCCAGACCGCCCCGCGGAACCGGTCGGCGAGATAGTGCACTTCGTCCATCACCGCGAAGCCCAAGCCGGTGAGGGCCGTCGAGCCGGTGTAGAGCATGTTGCGCAGCACTTCGGTAGTCATGACGACGATCGGTGCGTCGCCGTTCTCGGACCGGTCACCGGTCAGCAGTCCGACTTTGTCGGGCCCGTACCGACCGATGAGGTCGTTGTACTTCTGATTGGACAGCGCTTTGATCGGCGTGGTGTAGAAGCACTTTCGCCGAGCATGGAGAGCCAGGTGGACGGCGAACTCACCCACGACGGTCTTACCGGCTCCGGTCGGAGCCGCGACCAGGGCGCCATGGCCGTCCTCGAGTGCCTGGCAGCCATCGATCTGGAATCGGTCGAGGTCGAAGCCGATCTGGGCCCTGAACTCGCTCAGCTGCGGGTAGGCCGCCCGGCCTCGTGCCCGGGCATGGTTGTCCGCATGGCTGGCCACAGCACAAGGCTATGTCGCCGTTGCCGGCTGATCGGAAGCCTCCATGGGCCCTACGCACAGAATGCACGCGCTAGGCGTGCAGGATGCGCAGGGCGCCGGGGTGACAGGTCGCGGTCACTGGAAGCGCCTGGATCG
>JALZIX010000130.1 GCA_030860025.1 Actinomycetota bacterium | reverse complement strand
CGCCGGGGTCACCACGTGGACACCGGCATCGTCCGCATCTTCAACACCTACGGTCCGGCCATGCGCGACGATGACGGTGGCGTCGTGTCCACCTTTATCCAGCAGGCCCTGGACGGGGAACCACTGACCGTGGCCGGCGACGGTCACCAGACCCGGTCCCTGTGCTACGTCGAGGACACCGTGGATGCGATCGTGCGGATGGGAATGAGCTTGCATCCAGGCCCGTTGAACGTCGGCAATCCCGAAGAGACGTCGATCCTCGGACTGGCCGAGCAGATCATCAAGATCACCCGCTCATCGTCGGTGATCGAGTTCGTCGAGCGCTCACCTGACGATCTGGACACGTGTCAGCCCGACGTCTCGATGGCCGGGGCGCAACTCGGGTGGCGGCCACGCACAGATCTGGCGACGGGTCTTGGCCGAACCGTGCATGGGGAGATGGTCGCTCGGCTGCTTCGCGACGCGTCGGCGTTCACCTCGACTGAGGCATTCTGGGGATTGCAGATCAACGGCTCCACTGTCCGCGTGCACTGATCCGTGCGCCCTATCAACGGGGCGAGCCGGACCGCTCCGCTTGCCTCTTCCCAGCCGGGGTGCCCTCCGGGACGGAATCTGCCTTGACCGCGCCGCGCTCGCCGAGTGGCTGCCGCGGTCCCTTCGTGCTGTCCCGAATGGTCTGTTGCTCGGACTCAGCATTGATCTCCGCACCCAGCAGGACCGCGTACGCGCTGATCCAGAGCCAGAGCATGAGGACGACCACCCCGGCGAGCGCGCCGTAGGTCTTTCCGTACGACCCGAAGTTGTCGACGTACAACGAGAAGCCGAGCGAGGCAATGATCCACAGCACGGTCGCGATGGCCGCTCCGACCGACACCCAGCGCATCTTCGGTGCATCTCGGTCCGGCGAGGTCCGATACAGCACCGCCATGGCAGCCATCAGGAGAACCAGGAGGACAGCCCAGCGAATGGCCTCGAGCAGCCATCGGAACGGACCCGACCCGACCAGCGAGTCGAACAGGGCAGGAGCGACCGCGACCAGCGCGATCACGACAACCAGGAACACTATGGTGGCCAGCGTCAGGCCCAAGGCAAGCAGCTTGCGCTTGACGAACCCGCGCCCCTCATCCTCGTCGTAGGCGGTGTTGATGGCGGTGATGAGATAGCCGATCCCACCCGAGGCGCTCCACAGCGCCAGCGCTACCGAGATCACCACGCCGATCCCCAGGGTCGAGGATGAGGTGGATGTCAGGGATTCCAGTTGGTCGGTGAGGATCTGCCGTGCCTCGGCCGGCAGGGCACCGCCGAGTTCGGTGATTTGCTCACGCACGGTCGCCGGGTCCACCACCAACCCGTAGATCAGCACGGTGGCGATGATTCCCGGGAACAGCGCGAGGAAGCCGAAGAAGGCCACGCCCCCGGCCAGCAGCGGGACCTGGTCGGACTGCGCCTCTTTCCACCCGCGCTGCAGGACCTCCCGCCAGCCCTTGGCCGGGATCTCGGTTTGCCGTTCGGCCTCGACACCCGGCGGCGAGCCCCCGGCCTCCCCGGCCCGGGACGTCGAATTGTGACGGCCATTCGAATCGCGTTCGCCCATCGCTGCTCCTCATACCCGTTCTGCTCGTGACGTATTCGTCCCGCGCGTTCGTCCCGCGCGCCCCAGCCAGGGAAAGTGGCGTAGGGCACGCGGGACGGGGTGTTGGACCGTTTAGCTGCGCTGTTCGCGGACCTGCTGGGCGGAGTCCTGCGCCTGGCCCTTGACGTCCTGGGCCGCGGAGGTGGTTTCGTCCTTCACGGTGGCCGCGGCATCCGCAGCCGTGCTCTTGACTGATTCCACCGCCTGCTGGGCAGGCTCCTTCAGCGACTCCGCCGTCTCCTTCGCGACCTCGCCCAGGTGTTGGGCGACCGGCTGGGCGGCCTCCTTCACCTTCGCCGCGGCCTGCTGTTCCTTGCTGCTGGCCGGAAGCAGAGTTCCGAGCAGGGCGCCGGCGCCGAACGCGATCAGGCCGGCAGCCAGCGGGTTTCCCTGGGTCTGGGTACGGACGGTCTGCGGTGCCGACGTGACCGCGTCCCCGACCGAGGATGCGGCTCCGCTCAGGGTGTCGCCGACCGAGGACGCGGCGGAACCGGCCGAGGAGACGGAGTCCCCTGAGGTGCCCATCACCCTGTCCTTGACGCTGCCCACCGCCGACTTGGCGCGATCCACGCGCCGGCCGACGATCGTCTTGGGATTTGCCTCGTAGGTCAGCGAGTTCACATCATCGCTCAACCGAGCGCGGGTGCGCTCGATGTCAGCGCGGATCAGATCGGGATCGGTGCTCATCGGTAGGTCTCCTGTCCATGGCCTGTGTAGTCAGTGGTTGCGGGGTAGGTCTGCTCAGCCGGCTGGGTGGGGGGGTAGGTCTGCGGGACCTGCTGGGCCGCCGGGACCGGCGGTGCGGTGGGTGGGAGGGGCGCGGCGGGTGGGGTTGACACGGCGGGCGGGACGGCGCCAGCGGCCGGGAAGCCGCCGACGGTGGGCTCGTTGCCCTTGAGCGCATCGGGGATCCGGGACACGGTCTCGGCGGTCTGCGGAACCCCCCGGACCTTGGCCATTTCCTTCCGACCCCGTACCGCGAGGACGGCTGCGACGATTCCCCAGACGACAGCCACGATCAGCCCGGACCAGCCATGGCCGATCAGCATGCCCAACGCCCACCACAGCGAGATCGACAGGAAGAGCAGGACCATGTGACCGGCGATTGCCGCGCCACCGAACAGGCCCGCGCCGGTACCCGCCCGGGTCGCGGTTTGCTTGAGCTCCGCCTTGGCCAACTCCAGTTCCTGACGCATGAGCGTCGACAGATCGGTCGTGACATCACTGAGGATTTCTCCGATCGACCGATCCTCAGCACGGCGAGCGCCGTCGCCGAGGTCACGTCCCGGTTGGGGAGCGCCCATCCCCGACGTCGTCATCGGCCGATCCCCGTACCTGGGGCCGGGTACTCGCCCTCGCCCGACTGCGGATATCCGCCCTCAGCGGTGGCGGGGTATCCAGTCTGATCAGTGGCCGGGTAGTAGTCGCCCTCGGCCAGTGGTGGGACCGGCTCCGCCAACAACTGGGTTGACGCAGGCGGAGTCTCGTAGGCCAGTGCGGGGTCCAGTTCCGTGCCGTGGGCCGCTGTGCCCGTCTGCTGCCATCCGTAGTCCGGAACAGAGCTCATCGCCGGCTGAGTCTGACCGGTGGAACCGCTGCTGGCGGAGCTGTCCGCGGCGATGCCACGGCCCAGTCTGCCGACCAGGACACCGGCGCCAGCCGCCATCGCGAGGAAGGCCCCCGGGCGTTGCCGGGCGAAGCGCTGGATCTCGGTGATGACCTGTCCCGGCTCCCGGTTCTCCAGCCAGGATGCGGCCGACTCGACCCGGTCGGCTGCCTGGCGGGCTACCTGAGTTGCGGGTCCGTCGGACTCGGACTTGCTGGCCATGCTCTGCAACTCCGCGCTCAGTGAGTGCAGCCCACTGGCTGCCCGCTGCTGCTGGGTGCTGGCCTGACTGCTCAGCTCAGTGCGCGTCTGGTCAAGCAGGTTCCGTGCTTCGTACTTGGCCTGCTGGACCACGTTTGCGGCCTCATCTTTCGCGACGCCGGCCACCTGCTGCCCAGCCTGTGCGGCGGTGCCGCTGACCGCTGCGGCCTGCTCCTTCGCCACCTCGGTCGTGGACGAATCCGAGCCATAGTCAGATCCGGCATCCGAGCCATAGTCAGATCCGGAGCTGTCGCCAGCTCCGAAGCCTGCCGGGGTCTCCGCCACCGACCCTGTGTATGCCTCCGATGGATCCGATCGGTACGTCGATGATGCATCGGACGGGTACGTCATGTTGTCCTCCTAGAAAACTCGGCGTCGAGTTGTACGACCCGTATGGTTACCCAGCCGACTTACGGGGTAAACAGGCACATATCGGTTCGGCCAAAAATGCATACGTTCAAGGCGTGCTGTGTCCACGCTCTCGACCGGGGCGTTTCGTTCCGGGCCGAGGGCGCGCTACGCGGAGGAGTCGACGCTCGACCGAATGACCGGGTGGTGCAGCCGCCGGCGTAGTTCGACCACCGTGCCGCTGGCCTCGCGGGAGATCTTCATCCGGTCGCATACCCGGGCCATCATGGGTAGGCCCCGGCCCGTCCTGCCTCGCGATGATTCCTCCGGCGGCCGCCAGCGGCCGTCGTCGCGCACCCAACACGCCAGCTCGCCGTCAGACAGCAAGGTGGCCTCGATCTCGACCGTGCCGACCCGCCGGCCCACGAAGGCATGCTGAATCGCATTCGCTGAGGCCTCGCCTACCGCGAGGGCCATGCCCGCGCCGTCCTCGACGCTGCTCCTGAGGCCGGACAGCCAGCTGCCGACGGCGTCCCGGACCGGCTCCAGACTCGCCTTGACGGCTGGCAGCCGGAGTTTTAGGCCCGGCACGGTTGATCTGTGTTGCGCGGCGAGTACGGCTAGTCCACTGCGCCGATCAGTGCGACGGATCACCTCGGTTGCCGTACGACAGGCCGCCGCGGTTCGGGAGGGCCGCGCTGACTGGCCAGCCTCCTCCGTGCCTTCATCCGCGGCTCGCGAAAGGTCAGCGAGGCGCGCGGTCACCGCAGCTTGGCACTTCTGGCTGATGCCGGTGCTCAGCACCAGGAGGTCGTCTCGGTCGAGCCGCTCCGTCGCCGCGACGACCGGCTGGTCCAGTCCGAGGACCCCACCGCCGGTTGGCGGCAGCACTCTGATGGCGCCGAACGGCTTGACAATCAGCGGCGCGGAGTGACCACACGTGCTGTAATCGATCCGGCCGTTGACCGGATCGATGGTGGTCAGGCAGACGCTGGTGGTGTGCCGCAGGTCCTGGGCAAGGAGCCGCTGGTTGAGCTCTTCCAGGGGGGAGACCAAGTCAAGGCTCTCGGAGAGCAGTTGCGCCAGTAGCGGCCGGAGCCGGCCAGCGACGGCCGCGCCGGGGATGTCCTGTTCCACCACGTCGCCGACCAGCATCGCCACTCGGCCGTCGGCCAGGCCCAGAACGTCGAACCACGTACGTCCAGCTCCCTCGGTTCGCATCGAAGCGTGGGCATCGACATGCAGACCTGGCAAAACAGGCAGCCGGGCCGGCATCGCTGCATGCGGTAAATGCCGCGCTAGCGCGAATGCTGCGCTGTGGTCGCGATCCAATCCGCCCCCCGGAGGTCGGCTCCAAACTTCCACGTACCCGCCGCGAGGAGACCCAAACGCAAAGTTGCGCTTATACCCATGGGGGGTATCATCACCATATGAGCATCGAGGCGCCGACGTACGGCTACAGCGCTGACAAGGACCGCCACCTCAACCGGCTGCGCCGGATCGAGGGCCAGGTTCGTGGGCTGCATCGGATGGTCGAGGAGGACAAGTACTGCATCGACATCCTGACCCAGGTCTCTGCGGCAACCAAGGCGCTGCAGTCGTTCTCGCTCGAGCTCCTCGACGAGCACCTGGCGCACTGCGTGGTCGAAGCGGCCCAGCAGGGCGGCCCGGAAGCCGAGGCCAAGGTCCGGGAAGCATG
>JALZIX010000283.1 GCA_030860025.1 Actinomycetota bacterium | reverse complement strand
TGCTGAACGGGCTGATCGGCAGCGCTTGACCGTTCCGGAATCAGGCAGCGCGACGACCAAGCAACCGCCGTTGTGCTGATTGGTGGAGCTGAGGGGACTCGAACCCCTGACCCCCACACTGCCAGTGTGGTGCGCTACCAGCTGCGCCACAGCCCCCTACCGGAAGACGAGACTACCTGCCGGCCGAGCGCTTCAGCCGATGCCCCCGAGATCCCGCCGCATCCCCTTCGTCACCACCAGCAGAAGCCAGGTCACTGTGCCGCTACGTACTCCAAGTCGTGGGTGATGTCGTCGGGAACGCTGCCGGCCAGGAAGGCAACGTGGGCCAGGTCATCGCGACCGTAGAGCAGCAACAGCGTGGAATGGGTTTCGCCGCCGTCCTCGGCCACTGGAACGCCGGCCGCAACTTGAGCAGCCTCGACGCCCGCCTGATCCCCGAACAAGCCGACGAAGTTCACCGGTAGGTCGGAATCGAATCGGTTGAGGTACTCGCCCAAAGTGGCCGCATCGTCTCGCGCGGGATCAGTCGTCACGAATACCACGTTGACCTGTCTGGCCAGGTCCTGATCGACGTTGCGCAGCGCAACGGCAACGTTCGCCATGGTTGTCGGACAGACATCGGGGCAGTTCGTGAACCCGAAGAACAGCAGCGTCAGCTCCCCCGCCGTTTCCGCCATGAAGTCGTACGTCGCACCGTCGGTGTTGGTGAGCGTGAAACTGGGCCGGGCAAACGGATTGGTCGGAACCAGGCCACGGTAGGGCGTGTCCGGGCCGCCCTCGACAGTCGCGATCCCGGGATCCTCCGACTCTGAGTCGTGTCCGCTGTGGTCGTCGGCGGCCGCACTGCAGCCGGCCAGCGTCAGAAATCCGCCCAGCAGGGTCACGGCCAGGGCCGCCTGGAGTCGTCGCCTTGGCATCACCGCACCACGGTACGACGCTGCTCTTCGACTTCGATGCCCGCCGCCGAACTCTGTACCACGAGACTCCCGCATGCAACGTTCCAGCGGCTATGCGGCCGCCTCCACAGCAGCCCGAAGATCCTCCGCGGTGCTTCGGTACGCTCAGATTATCTCGGCCGGGACGATGGCCTTCGGGCACGGACTGCAGGACGCGCAAAGACCATGGGCATCATCATCACCCCCGCCGTCGTCGGCTGAGGTCTTCACGTGGCTGGCGCGGACATCGTCTGGGGTACCGCCCGAGCCCGGTGGGTGCTGCTCACGACCATTCTCGGGTCCTCGATCGCCATGCTGGATTCGACGGTGGTGAACGTCGCGCTACCAACCCTCGGCGAGGAGCTGGACGCCCCGCTGTCAGGCCTGCAATGGACGGTCAATGCCTACGCCCTGACCTTGGCCGCACTCATCCTGGTCGGCGGTTCGCTCGGAGATCGATTGGGCCGGCGTCGGATCTTCCTCTTCGGGATCGCCTGGTTCGCGGTCGCCTCGCTGTTGTGCGGGTTGTCCCAGGACATCTGGCAACTCGTGGCCGCGCGTGCCCTGCAGGGCATCGGTGGTGCGTTGCTGACGCCGGGAAGTCTGGCGCTGATCCAGGCATCGTTCGTTCCAGCCGACCGCGCTCGAGCGATCGGGACCTGGGCTGGATTGGGCGGGGTAGCGACCTTGATCGGCCCCGTTGTCGGTGGCTGGCTGATCGATCAGGTGAGCTGGCGGTGGATCTTCCTGATCAACGTGCCACTGGCGATAGTGGCCCTGGTGATCGGCCGGCGCCATGTTCCGGAGAGCCGGGACGATCGCTCGGCTGGGCACTTCGACTGGTGGGGCGCGATCTTGGCGATCGTGACGCTCGGCGCGGGTACGTACGCCCTGATCTATGCCGCCGACGATCTGACTCGGTCCGACGTGCTGGCCGCCGCCGTACTCGCGCTCGCCGGAGCCGTCGGCTTCGTGATGAGCCAACGCCGTGAGGCCCATCCGATGCTGCCACTGGGCATCTTCAAGTCGCGTCAGTTCAGCGCGGCCAATGGGATGACCTTCCTCGTCTACGCGGCGTTGTCTGCGGTCTTCTTCATTCTGGTTCTGCAGTTGCAAGTGGTCTCCGGCTTCTCCGCGACGGCAGCCGGGCTGTCCCTGGTGCCGGTCACCGTCCTGATGATGTTCCTGTCAGCCAGAGCCGGGTTGCTGGCCGGGAAGCTCGGCCCACGGATCCTGATGACGGTCGGCCCGCTCATATGCGCGGTAGGCGTCCTTCTGCTCCTCGGCGTTGGTCCAGGAGCTGACTACGTCACCGACGTCCTGCCCGGGGCGGTGGTCTTCGGCTTGGGTCTGTGCGCACTCGTCGCTCCTTTGACAGCGACCGTCCTGGCCGCTGCCGAGGATCGCTATGCCGGCGTCGCCAGCGGGGTCAACAACGCGGTCGCCCGCGCAGCCGGCTTGCTCGCAGTTGCCGGCCTGCCGTTGCTCGTCGGCCTCTCGACCGACGTCGGCCTGTCACCTGACGGCCTCGATGCGGCCTACGACAAGGCCATGATCGTCAATGCAGTGCTATTGACCGCGGGCGGCCTCCTGGCGTGGTTCACCATCCGTGCTCCACTTGCCAAGACAACCGAGGCGGTGCCGGCGGCGCCCGCGAGCAGGCCCGAGGCCCTCGAACCGGTCGAGAGCGCGCCATCGACAGCCGGGGTCAGCCCACAGGCGACAGCCTGCGCGCCGTATGTCTCGACCCGCAGCCGGGTGGGCTGACTCGTCGAGATGCGACAGCCGGCAGAGAGCCTCCATCCGTTGGAGGCACACTTTCGCGAAGCAGTCAGCGGACTTTCACTGCCTGGACAAGCGCAGCGCGACCGAGTCGCGGGTCGCGACGATCTGCCGGTACGCGACGGTTCCGGCCTCAGCATCGGTCGGTGCCTGGAACTCTTCGACGCTCAGGTCGCCAGCCGACTGTGCGACCTTGCGGCCCAATGGATGCACGGGGAGGGCCGCGGTTATTACACGATCGCCTCGTCTGGCCATGAGGGCAACGCGGCACTCGCTGCGGCGCTGAAGGTCGATGATCCGGCGCTACTGCACTACCGGTCAGGCGCCTTCTACATCACCCGCGCCGCGCAACGACCTGGGCAGAATCCGCTGCGGCACATCCTGTTCGGTGTGGCGTCGGCAGCGGCAGAGCCCATCGCAGGTGGCCGGCACAAGGTATTCGGGCATCCGGATCTTGCCGTCATCCCGATGACTTCGACCATCGGCTCACACGCCCCGCGCGCCGTCGGTGTTGCGTTGGCAATCGAACGAGCCCGAAAGCTCCGCCTCCTGACCCCGTGGCCTGCCGATGCGGTCTGCGTGTGCAGTGTCGGGGACGCTTCCATGAACCATTCGACGGTTACCGGAGCGCTCAACGCCGCCCTGCACACCGCTCACCAGGGCGTCGGCATGCCCCTACTGCTCGTGTGTGAGGACAATGGGTACGGAATCAGCGTGCCGACCCCGAGCGATTGGGTGCGTACGGCGGTCGGCGACCGTCCAGGGCTTGCCTACTTCGCTGCCGACGGAAGTGATCTGGCGGGAACCTTCGATGTGGCCGAGAGTGCCGTCGCATACGCCCGGCGCCGGCGGCGTCCGGCGCTGCTGCACCTGAAGACCGTCCGGTTCTTCGGACACGCGGGCTCGGACGCGGAAACCGCCTACCGGAGCCCGAGAGCCATAGCCGCGGACTTCAGCCGGGACCCACTGCTCGGTACCGCCGCACTGCTCGTCGAGTCTGGCCGGCTCACGCCGGCGGAGATCCTTGACAGGTACGACCGGGCACGGGGCTATGTCTGGAAGGTGGCGCGGGACGCAATTACCCGTCCAACGATCCGCGACCGGGCTGCGGTGATCGCACCGCTGGCACCCCGCACGCCACCGGCGGTGAAGATCGCCGCCCGCGAGGCGGCCTCTCCAGAGCAGCGCGTCCGTGCCTTTGCCGACCGGCTGCCTGAGAACGAGGGCCCACTCACCCTTGCTCAGACGATCAACCGCTGTCTCGCCGACACCCTTGCGGCCGACCCGCGCACGGTGGTCTTTGGTCAGGACGTCGCTGCCAAGGGAGGCGTGTACGGGGTGACCCGTGGGCTGAAGCGGACGTTTGGACCGGCCCGGGTCTTCGACACCCTGCTCGATGAGCAGTCGATCCTCGGCCTGGGTTTGGGCATGGGCCTGGCCGGTCTGCTGCCGATCCCGGAGATCCAGTACTTGGCCTACCTGCACAACGCCGAGGACCAACTTCGGGGAGAGGCCGCCACGATGCAGTTCTTCTCTTCGGGCGCTTACCGCAACCCGATGGTCGTCCGGGTCGCCGGGCTGGCCTACCAGAAGGGATTCGGCGGCCACTTCCACAACGACAACTCACTTGCCGTACTTCGCGACGTGCCTGGACTGGTCGTCGCCGTACCCGCCCACCCCCGTGACGCTGCGCCGCTGCTGCGCACGTGCCTCGCCGCCGCCCGGATCGATGGCACCGTGTCAGTCGTGGTCGAGCCGATCGCTCTCTATCACGCCCGAGACCTCCATGGGCCGGAGGATGGCGGATGGCTGTGGCCCTATGCCGCACCGGAAAAATGGAGCGAGGAACACATCGAGATCGGTCGCGCCCGGACCTACGGATCGGGCAGCGACATCACGATTGTCACTTTCGGGAACGGGCTGCCGATGAGTCTGCGGTTGGCCAGCCGACTACACACCGAGGGCGTGAGCGTCCGAGTGGTTGACCTACTGTGGCTTGCCCCACTGCCGATCACGGACCTGTTGCGCGAGGCTGGCGCAACTCGCAACGTCTTGATCGTGGACGAAACACGTCGCAGCGGAGGCGTTTCTGAAGCCGTTGTCGCCGCCCTGGTGGACGCTGGTTATACCGGTCGCCTGGCAAGGGTATGTAGCGCAGACAGCTACATCCCACTCGGGCCGGCAGCGGCGCACGTCCTCCTCGGCGAACCCGAGATCGAGGCAGCGGCGCGGCACCTCCTGGGCAGTCGCTCCTAGGCGTGCGTCGGCTTGGTTCCACGAGAGAGCTGACATAGACAGCGTCCACGCGTTGTGATCCTGTAGCCGGGTGAGCGCGCCCCAGCAACCGCATGCGAGTTTCCGCATGGATCACGTGCCGAAGGCGTTCTGGGTGGGGCTAGTCCTCTTCGCACTTGCCTTCGTGGTAAACCTCAGCACGACAAGCAGGTCGTCGTCGTCTGCAGGCGCTTCCTGCAGCTACACCGACATCGCCGCACTGGGTTTTGCCGCCGCCATTATCATCTGCATCGCAGCGGCCTGGCAGGACCGAAAGAGTAGGCACCCTGCCCGGCGACTCACCGCCCCGGCGATGTTCGTTTTCAGTGCCGTGTTGGTCGCGCTCGCGGTCGTGCATGTCCTGCGCGGGACAGGCACGCTTGGCGGCCCTTGCGGCTGACCCGCTAGCTGCTCCCGGGGGCAATCCGCCAGCGCCGTCGCCGCAGAACCCGACGGAAATGCGAACCAGTGGCAGCCCACGGCCCGCGAAACGCCTGCTAGGTCAGCCGCTGCACCTGATCCCGTGGGTCGGGCAGACTTCCGGTCATGTCCGACTACACATCGTCTGAGCCGGGGCAGCCCGAGGTGTGGCTCGTTCGGCACGGCGCCACCGAGTGGAGCGAGGCTTTGCGTTACACGTCGGTGACCGACCTCCCGTTGCTACCGGAAGGGGAAGCGGCGGCCCACAGGGTGTCGCAGCGACTTGCGGGGCACTCGTTCGCCCGGGTGCTGACGAGCCCCCGTCAGCGGGCGCGTCGGACAGCCGAGTTGGCCGGCTACCCGGACGCGATCGTTGACGACCGATTGGTCGAGTGGGGGTACGGCGACTACGAGGGCCTGACCAGCAAGCAGATCAGAGAACGCGAGCCGGGTTGGACGCTCTGGACGCATCCCGTGCCGAACGGCGAGAGCGCCACCCACATCTGCGCCCGACTCGATGAGGTGATCCATGAGCTACGACGTCTTGACGGGCCTTCGTTGATCTTCGGCCATGGGCACGCGCTGCGGGCGCTCACCGCGCGATGGCTGGGATTCGAGGTCGGCGCGGGGCGCCACTTGGTGCTGGGCACCGCGACGATCAGCGTGTTGGGGTGGGACAAGGCGAGCCCGGCGATCGAGAAGTGGAATGCCTAACTCGCGCCGGCGAGTCCTCCGACGGTGCTGGCGCCATAGCGCTCTAGCTCGGCGTCGAGATCCAGCCGGCTGATTCCCTTGCGGCGCTCGAGGACGTGTTCGTCAAGCTGATCCACGGGGACGAACCAGGCGATTTCGAACTCCATACCGTCGGGATCCAGCCCATACAGGCTCTTGCTGGTGCTGTGGTCGCTGGTCCCCGTCAACGCACCTGCCGCGGCAAGTGCCGCGCGGATCCGCGCGAGTTCGGCCAGCGTGTCGACCTCCCACGCAAGGTGATAGAGCCCGACCGTCGCCCGACCGGCCATGGACGGACGCGCATCGGCGCCGATCTCGAACAGCCCGAGGTCATGATCGTTGTCCGAACCTTCAGCCTGGAGAAAGGCTGCGCCGTCGAAGCCATCGGGAAGCATGTCCAGCTTCCTGAAGCCCAGCACGGTCGTGTAGAAGTCCACACTGGCCTTGATGTCCCGTACGTAGAGAACCGCGTGGTTGAGTCGAGTAATCGGCATGAGGTGACTCCTGCAGGAATTGGTGGGCAGGTGCTGTGACCGACGCGGCTGGAAATTGGTTCCCCTTTCAAGGAACTCTCGTGCCAGATGTAGGCGGACGAGGGTTCCCGGGGCAGCTCAGAAGGCCAGCCGCGGTCCGCAAAACGGAACGATCAAGCTGCTGACTGGTCCAGGACCGCTTCGATCTCGAGTGCGACGCTGACCTTGTCGCCTACGACGACGCCGCCGCCATCCATCGGCATCTTGATGTCGATGCCGAAGTCGTTGCGGTTGATCACCGCAGTGGCGGTGAAACCGGCCCGGTAGCCGCCGTACGGGTCAGGACCGAAACCATTGATCTCGACGGCCAGCGCTACGGGCTTGGTCACGCCATGCAGCGTCAGCTCGCCGTCGATGACGTAGTCATCGCCGTCGGTGCGGACACCGGTGGACCTGAAGGTCATGGTCGGATAGCTCTGCACGTCGAAGAAGTCCTTGCTCCGGATGTGGGCGTCGCGCTGCTCGTTGTTCGTGTCGAACGACGCGAGGTCGATCTCGGCGGTGACCGAGGACTCG
>JALZIX010000276.1 GCA_030860025.1 Actinomycetota bacterium | reverse complement strand
CCTACACCGACGGCGACGAGGTCAGGCCGGTGCTCTACCGCGCCTCGATGTGCGAGATGACCGTCCCGTACGGCGATCCGTCCTCCACCCAGGCCCGCAAGAACGCCTTCGACATCGGCGAGTACGGGGTGGGGATGCTGGCCAACCCGCTGGCCCTGGGCTGCGACTGTCTGGGTGAGATCCGCTATCTCGACGCGCACGTCTGCAATGCCGCCGGCGAGGTGGTCCGGATCCCGCAGGCCATCTGCATCCACGAGGAGGACTTCGGTATCTCCTGGAAGCACACCGACTTCCGTACCGAGGACGTCGCGGTACGGCGGTTGCGCCGGCTGGTGGTCTCGTTTATCGCGACGGTCGGCAACTACGAGTACGCCATCTACTGGTACCTCTACCAGGACGGCCGGATCGAGAACGAGATCAAGCTGACCGGGATCTTGTCCACCGGCGGTCTCGACGACGGCGAAGAGACCCGCTACGGCACGCGCCTGGGCAAGAACCTGTACGGGCCCAACCACCAGCACTTCTTCTGCATGCGTCTGGACACCCAGATCGATGGGGTGCAGAACTCTGTGGTGGAGGTCAACACCGTCCCCGCACCTGCGGAGGAGAACCCGTACGGCAACGCCTTCTACGGTGAGCAGACGGTGCTGGCCACGGAGTCCGCGGCTAGGCGCAACATCGATCCGTTTAAGGGGCGGTACTGGAAGATCATCTCCAGTGAGCGGAAGAACAAGACCGGTGCGCCGACCGGTTACAAGCTGATGGCCGGGGAGACCATGCTGCCCTTCGCCACCGAGGAGTCCTCGATCAGGCGCCGCGCCGGGTACATGTGGAGCAACCTCTGGATCACTCCGTACGACCCTGCCGAGCGGTACGCGGCCGGGGACTACCCCAACCAGCACGCCGGCGACGACGGACTACCGAAGTGGACGCAGGCGGACCGCCCGATCACCGACACCGACGTGGTCGTCTGGTACGTCATGGGCCACAACCACCTACCGAGCCTGGAGGACTGGCCGGTGATGCCGGTGGCCAGCATTGGGTTCACGCTCAAGCCGTCCGGCTTCTTCGACCACAGCCCGGTGATGGATCTGCCGGAGTCATCTGCCTGCCACTGAGTTTCGTCGCCGGTCGCTGCTGCCAGCCGATCTCGTATTGGTCCGGGGCAGGCCGCACCTGCCCCGGGACTCGGTCGGCGGTTAGCGAGGACGGGGTGAGCCAGTTCGAGTTGCGCGGGCGCGCGATGGACGGCTGGTACGCGTCGGTGCCCAAACGGGATGAGAGTGGCTACAGTTGTGGCTATGGGTAGCGCTGAGCAGATGGCTCTGAGGGACGTCAAGAATCAGTTGTCCGCGGTCGTGGACAAAGTAGAACGCGAACACGACCGCGTAGTCATCACTAAGCACGGCCGACCAGCGGCCATTGTGCTGAGCATGGACGACCTCGAGTCTCTGGAGGAAACCGTCGACGTGCTGTCCAGCCCGGCCCTGATCGAGCAGATCCGCGAGAGCCTCGAGGAGCTCCAAACTGCCGCAGCCACCGTGCTCGCCAAGGATGACGCGCTAGCACTTATCCAACCCGCGTGACTCCACCGCCCTACGAGGTCGCATGGACCGGGGCGGCCAAGCGTGCACTCACACGGCTTCCCGAAAAGGTCGGTACCGCAGTCATCGAGTTCTGCTACCGCGCCCTGGCGGAGAATCCGTCACGGGTCGGCAAATCGCTGAAGTTCGATCTCACCGGACTTCAGAGCGCCCGCCGCGGCGACTTCCGCGTCATCTACCGGGTCAGCGAAGCGGATCGGCGCATTGACATCGTCGCGATCGAACATCGTTCGCATGTCTACCGTCCCCGGTGAGACAAGCTGCGCGTCAGTCGTACGGGTTGGTGAGCACGGGGTGTGCTTCGACGACGGTGACTGTACGGGCGGGACCGACCGTGGTGACCGTTCCGGGTGATGCGTACGAGGGCCCGCCGTCGATCGTGTACGTGGCTTGCCAGATGGTTTCCAGTGCGGCGGTGTAGTCGCCGCGCGCCAGATAGGTGTGCGTCACGTACTGGTTCGGGTACGGCAGTCCTGGTCCCTCGCTGACCAGCATGGGTTCGGCGGGATCGCCGGTGTACCAGCGGAACTGAGCCACCTGTGTGCTGATGACGACGGTGTACCCACGGATGTCCACGGTATACGTGCCCGTGGTGGGATCGGTCGTGTAATAGATCTCCGGCAGGTTCACCAGCCCCAGGTCCGGCGGTTGAACGCTCAAGCCTAGGCCTGGGAGGGGCAGCAGGATGAACTGCTCGTAAACCTCCTCCGGAGTCGGCGGAACATCCAGTTGGCTGAGGTCCACGCAACCAGGCGAACCTCCCAGCCACCCGCCATAGGCCTCGCCGACCGGCGTGCCGGACAACGGAGGAAGGAACGCTGTCGGTCGTCCCGGAGCGGGCGGCGGGGCGACCGGATCCGGGTCGCCAGGCTGGGCCAGTGGCTTGACGTTGATGTCCATGTACACACCCTGATCGGCGCCTGAGCAGTACTCGCCCGGGACACAGTCTCCACCGCGCACATCGCACATCGGCTCGATCTGCCAGATCCAGTAGTGCGGGCTGGGCGCCACGTTGGAGGCCAGATACAGAGTGCCACCCGGGTTCGCCGAGCCGATTGGATCCAGGTCTTGTACGACCTTCGGGAAAGCGCCACCAGGATCCGGCGGTGCCTCTGGGGGCGGAAGGGGGTCCGGACACACGCCGACGGGGCACGTCGGCGGCTCGTTGCCCGCCGCTGGAGGCCCGACAAAGACCGCCCATGACACAGCGCTCAGCAGCGCAACCGAGCTCCTGGCCAAGAATCTGGCTGCCGAGCCAGCTCTCCGCCTGGCCGGTGCTCGACACGACGTCATTGCAGATCCACGCTGAACACACTGACCAGCCAGTCCCGTTGATCGGAAAGCCATGCCAGCTCGACCGTCCCCTCCCCGTGAAGCTCCGCAGCGTCACTGATCAGGCTCCCGGAGGTGTCAAAGACTTGATACGGCCGCTGAACCAATCGAAAGACAACCCCTGCCCCCTCGGCGCCGGACTCCAAGAGCACAATTACAAAGTCACCCACTTCGGTTAGTACAAGCTCGCCACCGACAACCGTTAGACCGGCGGCAGCGGTTTCCGCTAATCGCTGTGTCAGGTCGTCGCAGTATTCGCAACCCTGGGTGATCTCGCGTAAGGGCGCCGGATCGCTGGCCAGCACGCTGGCGTTATGCACGGCAATGAAGTAGTCGAAGAAGGCACGGGCGCCTTCGGGGGTGTAGGCGCGGGCCTCTTCGGGCAGCGGGTAGCCCTCCGCCCCGGGTGCGTCCTCGGGCTCGGTCGGAGATGCGGTCGCACTCGTGGACGGCAACGGCGGCAAGGAATCGTCTGGCCGTGCCCGATCCCCAGAGCACCCCGACGCCAGCAGGGCGGCGGTCGCCACGAGGACTGCCGCCGAAGGCCTTCGCAACCGGTACTCCACGATCCCCCCACGGCACTAGCCGATCTTGATCGGGAGCCTAGTCATCCAAGACGGGGCGCCGCTGCCCGTAGCCAGAGAATGTGGACAAGTGCTGACCCCGCCTCAGCGAACGCCGTACACGTCGCCGCGAAGTCCCGTACCTTCTTCCGATGACCGGCCGCGACGGGCCCGATCGACTGACCCTTGCCGCCTTCGGGGGCGCCGTGTTGATCGGTGGCAGCAATTTCGTGGCGGTGAAGTTCTCCAACGCCGAGCTGGCTCCGATGTACGGCGCCGCCGTACGGTTCACCGCCGCGGCGTTGATCTTCCTGCTGCTGGGCTGGGCCCTGTCGTTGCCGCTGCCCCGGGGCCGAGCGTTGCTGGGTAGCGCCGTCTATGGCGCACTCAACTTCGGGGTGGCGTACGGGCTGATCTACTTCGCCCTGCTCGAAATCAGCATCGGCATGAGCGCGGTGATCATGGCGACGGTGCCGCTGTTCACTCTGATCCTCGCGGTGTTGCATGGGCAGGAACGGTTCACCGGGCGGGGAATCGTGGGCGGGTTTCTCGCGGTGGCCGGCATCGGCGTGTTGAGTCTGAACTCGCTCGAGGCAGACGTCCCGTTGTTGTACGTATTGGCCGCGGTGCTGGGAGCGGTCGCCGTGGCGGAATCGACCGTTGTGGTCAAGGGGTTCCCGCGTGCGCACCCTGTGACCACCAATGGGGTGGGGATGGTGGCCGGAGCGCTACTGCTCTGGATCGCCTCGGTCGTGGCGGCCGAGTCATGGATCGTTCCGGAGCAGGCTCGGACGTGGGCATCGCTGGGTTGGCTGGTGATTGCCGGCTCGGTCGCCCTGTTCTACCTGGCGCTGTTCGTGATCGGGCGCTGGACCGCATCGGCGTCGGCGTACATCCTGACCTTGATGCCCGTGGTCGCGGTGGCGCTCGGTGCTCTGCTGGCCGACGAACCGATCACTCTCGAGG
>JALZIX010000232.1 GCA_030860025.1 Actinomycetota bacterium | reverse complement strand
TCAAGATCACGGCTGTGGTGACTGATCTGGCGGGAGTGACCTTCCGCGGCGAGGTGCCTGGCGAGCACGCGCTCGTTCGTACTGTCGTGGCCCGCGCGTTCGCCGAACCGGTGGTTGCCGACCTGGTCGATGCGCTGCGCGAGTCCGCGGCCTGGATCGACGGACTGTCCTTCGTCGCGGAGTACGACGGGGAGGTGATCGGGCACCTGCTGTTCACGCGCAGCGTCCTCGACGCCCCTCCCCGGTTGGTCGACGTGCTGGTGCTCAGTCCGGTCGGGGTGCTGCCCGAGCATCAGGGCGCACGGGTCGGCTCCGCGCTGATCCGGTTCGGCCTGGCACAGGTAATGGAACGGGTCGAGCCGCTTGTGTTCCTGGAGGGATCGCCGCGCTACTACCGGAGGTTCGGATTCCAGCCAGCTGGGGAGCATGGCTTCCGCCGGCCCTCCTTGCGGATCCCCGAGCGGGCGTTCCAGGTGCTCAAACTTCCGTCGTACGAGCCCTGGATGACCGGCACGCTTGTCTACTCCCACGTCTTTTGGGATCTGGACTGCGTCGGTCTGCGGGATCCGAGCGCCTGACTCAGATGGCGTACGGCCAGCCCAGCAGCAGCCACGTCCCGCTGACCGTGGTCGCGGCAATGGCCGCCGCAACCACGAGGCTCTGAATCGGCCACGCCCGTTTGCCCAGCCACCGCGCCAGTGGGAAGGCGAGCACGAAGATCGGGACGAGGAAGCGCAACTTGCTGCTGGAGTACCCGTCCGATCCGACGACCATCACCAGTGAGATCACGGCATAGACCAGCAGCGGCCACCAGACGCGGGTGCGGATCGCCAGCGCGAGCAGGAGGACTGACAGCAACAGACAGACCAGGACCGCCACGTCCATCAGCGCCGTTGCGGCGGGGCTGTCTCCGAGCACGACCGTCTTGGCCAGACGCAGAATTGACGCTCCGCCGTCGAAATGGGAACCCCAGAACGCATTCTGTACGGCAAACCAGGCATCCCACCGCTCGGCGCGGATGCCAGCCCAGATCCAGAACGCCGGTGTGCCGGTCAGGGCGAGCGCGCCACCGAGCAAGGGCAAGATGCTGGCTTTCGGCTGAGCTGGGTTGCGCTCCCGGTACGCACGCCACCACGTCAAGGCCCCATATGCCGCGACGGCCGTACCGACCGCGATGCCGGTCGGCCGGGTGAGTCCGGCCAGAGCTCCGAGAAGTCCGGCGACCAGCCACATCTCGCGGCGCAGGGCAACGAAGGCCGAGACCGCGAGCGCGGTGAACAGCGTCTCCGTGTAGACCAGGGAGCCGACCACGGCGACCGGGGCGGTGGCCCAGAGCACGCCGGCCAAGACTCCCACCCGCCGATCGGCCCACTCGGTGGCCAGTACCGCGATCCCGGCGGCGGCGATCGCGCCAGCGGTCCACGAGATCAGGACGCCTGCCCATCGGGGATCCAGTCCCGTGGCGCTGGACACCAATCGCATCAACATCGGATACAGCGGGAAGAACGCCAGCGAGCCCGTCGACTGATCCGTCGCAGGAGCGGAAAGGTCAAGCTGGTCGGCGTACCCCGATTCGGCAATCCGTACGTACCAACCGCCGTCCCAGATTCCGAGGACCTCGATCAACGGCCGGTCCCGCTCGGGCGCGACGGACAGAACCAGCAAACCCATGCTGCGAACGAGGAGGAAACCGCTGGCGGCCAGGGTCCCCGGGTGCCGCCACCATGCGGGAATCGGTGCCGCGGCGGACGGCTGCGGGTCCGCCCGCGTCACCAAGTCGGCCACGACGAGGGAGTCTATGGCGCGAGCCTGGTCCGGGTATTCACCTCGCCCGGCGCACGGAGGCGTAACGCGTCGACATCCGCACAGCTAACACACGCAGAACTGCGCGCATAGGGTGAGACGCTCTCCGATAGAGCGTTGATCCTGCGAGAATCGGGCGGTGCTCTCGGCTGCTGACAACGAACGGATCACCCGGACTGGTCCGGGCACGCCCTGCGGCGGTCTGCTGCGGGCGTACTGGCAGCCGGCAGCGCTGGTCTCGGAGTTGTCGGCCGACCGGCCGGTGACCCCGATCCGCCTGCTGGGTGAAGACCTGGTCCTGTTCGGTACGGAGGGCGACGGCTGGGGTCTGGTCAGCCGGTTCTGCGCCCACCGCGGCGTCGACCTCGCCTTCGGCCGGGTCGAGGATGGCGGCCTGCGCTGCCTCTACCACGGGTGGCTGTACGGCGCGGACGGTCGGTGTCTCGAGCAGCCCGCCGAGCCCGAGCACAGCCGGTTCGCGGAGAAGATTCGGATCGCGAGCTACCCCTGCGTGCAGCGGAACGGGATCGTCTTCGCCTACCTCGGAGCCGGCGAGCCGCCACCGTTCCCGAGCTACGACTGCTTCACCGCGCCCGAGGAGTACACCTTCGCGTTCAAGGGTCTGTGGGAGTGCAATTGGTTGCAGGGTGTCGAAGGTGGCATCGACCCCAGCCACGTCTCGTTCCTGCACCGGTTCCTGCAGGAGGACCCGCGCGAGGAGTACGGGCAGCAATTTCGGGAAGAGGTCGCCGGTACCGGAAAGACGCTCTCGGCAATCGTCGGCGAGAGCTTCCGACCCGACATCGAGGTGGAGAGCGCCGAACACGGCCTCCGCGTCTATGCGATCCGACACCTCGACGAGGAGACCCGGCACGTGCGGATCACCAACCTGGTCTTTCCCAATGCCTTTGTGGTGCCATTCGGCAACGAGAAGGTGTTCTGCCAGTGGCATGTGCCGATCGACGACGAGAACCACTACTGGTACATGATCCTCTACGACTTCTCAGCCGTGACGGACCAGCAGACCCTGCTGGCCCAACGATTGGCCGAGGTCACGCTCCCGGACTACCGGCCGCTGCGCAATCGGCGCAATAACTGGGGATTCGACCCGGCCGAGCAACGCACGCTCACCTACACCGGGATGGGCCTGGACATCAACGTCCATGACCAGTGGGCCGTGGAGAGCATGGGGGCGATCCAGGACCGTACGGTCGAACGCCTCGGCGCTTCCGATCGCGCGGTGACAGCCAACCGCCGTCTTCTGCTCAAGGCGATCGATGCCTACGAGGCCGGCGCCGGCCTGCCGGCGCACCCGGTCGATGCCGAGCAGGCTGCAGAGCTCACCGGGCCGCTGGCGATCGACACCGTGTGCTCGGTTGCCGGCTGGGAGCAACAGTGGCGGGCACATGAGGCTGACCGGCGGGCCACATCGCCGTGGGCGGCCGAGCAGATGTCGCACTGATGGCCCGCAACGCGGACGAGCGGCCAATCGCGGAGGGCGGCAGCGGCTCCAGCGCCCGGCCGCTGCTCGCCGCTGACCGTGCGGGCTTCGTGGAGCGGCACGGACTGTGGGACGAGGCCGACCATGCCGCGGCGGCCCAGGTCCGCCGGGTCATGGACGAGCGGGGGCTCGAGCGGGTACGGATGTCATTCGGCGACCAACACGGGATCCTTCGGGCCAAGACGATCACCCGGTCGGCCTTTGCTGGCGTGCTTCGAACCGGGCTGACGGTGCCCTCCTCACTGGTCCTGAAGGACACCTCCGGTCGGACCGCCTTTCCGGTGTTCACCCCGGGCGCGGGGATCGACATGCCACAGCTGGCCGGCGTGGGCGACCTGGTGCTGGTCGGTGATCCAGCAACGTTCCGGGTGCTGCCCTGGGCCCCCGGCACGGGCTGGATGCTGTGTGATGCCTACTTCCCGGACGGCTCGCGAGTGCCGTTCGATACCCGGCACATCCTCCGTCGATCCCTCGAACGCCTGGCCGACCGCGGATTCACGATGACCGTTGGGGCGGAGCTGGAGTTTCACGTCTTCGGCTCGGACGAGACGGTGCTGACCAATGATCGAGTCAGCCAGCCAGGTGTCCCGGGTCGCGCGCCGAGGGTGCGCCCGACGACACCCGGGGCGCAGCTGTTGCACGAGGAGGGTCTGGACGCACTGGACGAGTTGGTCGCCGACCTGCACCGCGGCCTCGAGGCGCTGGATCTGCCGCTGCGATCGCTCGAGCTGGAGTTCGGCGCCAGCCAGGTCGAGATAACCCTCGCCCCGACCGACGCGATGGTCGCCGCCGACCACGTGCTGCTGTGTCGCTCGGCGATCCGCCAGCTCTGCCGCAGGCGTGGCCTGCACGCGACGTTCATGTCCAGGCCGGCCGGGACCGAGTCCGCCTCGACCGGTTGGCATCTGCACCAGTCCCTGCGCCATGTGGATTCCGGGGAAGCCGCGTTCGTACCTCTTGATGAGGGCTCGGTGCTGTCCGCCACTGGGCAGCAGTGGCTGGCCGGGCTACTGCACCACGCCGCGGCGGCCGCGGCGTTCACCACGCCGACCATCAACGGCTACAAGCGTTTCCGCCCACACTCCCTTGCCCC
>JALZIX010000230.1 GCA_030860025.1 Actinomycetota bacterium | reverse complement strand
GTTCGGCATCCAAGCGCATCCGTCGCGGCACTACCGGCTGCTCCCTGCGACTAGGCCGCCGGGCCGAGCCGGGCGAACGAGTACCAGCGGCTCACAAGTGATCGATCCCGGAAAGGGTGTCACCGAGTCGCCGGTGGATGTCGTCGTAGACCTCCGGATGCTCTTCCACCGGCGAATCGGCCAGCCCGGAAAGCGCATCCGCGACATCCGCGGCAATGCCGGACGAGGCGGCATCGTCGGGGTTGGTCAGCTCACCACTCCCCTCATCCGAGGGCTCGCCCGTGGTGCGCGGCGGAACCTCTGCTGGATCGGGCGACTGGCTCACGAGGTGGGACCATCCGGTGCTGCCATCACCGGACCGGACTCGGCCGTCGGTTTATCCGCCGCCGTCGCCACACGTTTGCCCGGTGCGCTTTCTGCAGCCGGCATCGCCACGTCGCGGGTGGATTCAGCCTTCTTGGCCGGTGTGGCCTTCTTGACCGGTGTGGCCTTCTTGGCTGAAGCTGCAGCCTTCGTCTTGGGAGCAGTCCGTTTTGCCGGAGTTGCCTTTTTGGCGGAGGGCACGTTCTCCGACGGAGCCGCTTTCTCGGCCGGAGCCGCCTTCTTGGCCGGAGCCACTCTCTTGGTTGGTGGTGTCTTCGCTGCCGGTGTGGCCCTTTTCGGCGGAGTGGTTCGTGCGGTGGCACTTTGCTGGTCGTCAGAGCGGTGTGCCTCGGTGCCGTTCTGTCGTGGCGCTGGCGTGCTCGAGGATGGAGCTGCCGGCGGCGGCTTCGTCGGCGGCTTGCTCTGTGGGGTGGCGGGCTGCACCCGGGCCGTCGGAGGGCTGGGTGGGCGCGGCTTGGTCCGAGACTGGGCCACTCTGCCCTTGAGTCGCGCCACGGCCTCTGGGCCGTGCTCGCGGATTCCGGTGACGGTTGCCTCGATAGCCCGACGCGAGTTCCGAACCGCGTCCTGCGCAACCCCCTTGACGATCTCGGCGACGGTGTTCAACCGGTCATTCACGACGGCCCCCCTTCTGTGCGTCGACGCCGGACCCCCGATCGAAATTCCGGACACCGCGAGGTTAGTCGCCTTGGGGCAGCCCGAGGCGTTTGAGCACCGCGGCCGCGAGTTCGTCGGCCGCCACCGTCTTCGTGGACTCGACCTCCCAAGCCACAACAGCCAGGGCCCGCAGGGCGTCGCAATCGTCTTCGGTGAGAGCCAACCCATGCGTGGACGGGAGCGGTGTGCTCCTACGCAGGGCCGCCAGCGCCAACGAGCCGCCCTGGTGCCTGACTTGCCATCCGCCACACCGTGCGCCATCTGGGTGCTGTTCGACGGGCGGATGCTGCGTCAGGATCCCTCCTAGGTCGGAAGCGAGGTAGGTCGGCCGCTGATCCTCCCGCGCAGCCAACAGATCCGCCGGTACGGCCAATCCGGAGAACACGAGCAGGCTCGGAACCCCCACCCGATACGAACCCTCGATATCGGTGTCCAACCGGTCGCCGACCACGATCGGTCGTTCGGCACCGGTTCGCCGGAGGCATTCGGCATGCATGGCGGGCTCCGGCTTGCCGGCCACAACCGGCACGGCGCCAGTGGTCTGGGCGACCACCGTTACGAAGCTGCCGTTGCCAGGCAGGGGTCCGCGTGGCGAGGGGAGGGTTGAGTCGGTGTTCGTGGCCACCCAGAATGCTCCTGCCCGGACGGCGACGCAGGCTTCGGCCAGCATGGCCCACGACATCTCGGGGTTGTATCCCTGGACGACACCGGCTGGCTCGTCGTCGGCCGACCAGACCGGGCGCAAGCCCACCAACTCCACTTCGGCAGCCAGCGCCGGCGTCCCGGTGATGAGCACCGGGGATCCGGCGGGCAGGCGGTCATGCAGAAGTCGACTCGCGGCCTGCGCGGACGTAATGACCTGCTCATCGGTGGCAGCCAGTCCCAGGGCACGCAGATGCTCCCCGACCTGGTGCGGTGACCGAGCGGCGTTGTTTGTGACATAGCCGAATCGCAAGCCGACGCCGGCTGCCCGGGCAACGAGCTCCGGAACGCCGGGCACGGCATCAGGTCCGACGTAGACGACACCGTCGAGATCGAGCAGCGCCACGTCGTACCGGTCGGACAACGGAACCTCGCTGGCCTCGAGCGGGCCTGGCGTCATAGGACCTGGACCGTCTCGCAAAGCCACGCAGCCACGCAGCCGACCAACTCCTCCCGAGCCGAGCCCCGGCCGGACTCCTTCCGTCGGGCGAACTCGTGGTCGGCGTCGGCCAAAGGAACGATCCGGATCCAGGAGGGCAGGTCAGGGAAGTCCGCGGGGCCCCCGAACTGGTCGCGATCGCCCTGAACGACGAGGGTGGGAACCCCGGTTGCCTGCAGCTCGGGCAATCGCGTCTGCTCCGGTCGCCACGGCGGGTGCAGCGGAAACGCGAGGGCCAGACAGCCGGTAGCACCGACCGACCTCGCCGTCCGACAGGCGACCCTGGCCCCGGAACTGCGCCCACCCACGATCATCGGGGTGAGATTCGGCAACTGCGTCACCGCGTCCCACCATCCCTCGTCCAGGACCGCGGGGCGGGCGGCGACCTTCTTGCCCGCGACTCGCCACGGTTGTTCGATGCGGACGACCTCGACCCCCGTCCGAGGCAGGTCGCTGGCCAACCACTGGAGTTCGCGGGCATCGGCTCCACCGCCGGCGCCGTGGCCCAGCACCAGCATGGTCCAAGGCTTGCGCGCCGGAGAGCGAAGCAGGCGGGCCGGGCCGTGCCGAGTGTCGATGAGGCTCTGCCCGCGTCGCTCGGTGTGCCCCACGACAGGCATAGTGCACGACGACCCGCCTGCGACGGCAACCACTAAACTCTGAAAGTGCCAATCGCCGGATCAGGGGCCGCTGGAATCGGAACCGGTGCACAACGTGACCGTCTCGAGCTGTCCCCGTTCGTAGCCACGCGCTACCGGGACCCAGAACGGTTACCGGTCTTGACCTCCCCTGCCTACGACCTCATCGATCCCGCGGAGCGGGAGAACCTGGCTCGCTCGGACCAACACAGCATCGTGCACCTGACGTTGCCGACGTTCGGCGCAGACGACGCCAAGCACCGGTTGGCAACGTGGCGGCAGGAGCGCGTTCTCGTGCCGGATACGGACCCGGCGCTGTTCGTCTACGACCTCGCCGAAGGTCCGGCAGGGCCGGAACGGCTATCCACCCGCGGCTGGGTCGGCTCAGTCACCCTGGTCACGCCCGGTTCCCCGGCGATCTCGCCGCACGAGGCGACATGGCCAGGCCCGGTGGCCGATCGCCTGCGGCTGCTTGCGGCCACCCAGGCCAACCTCGAACCGATCGTGCTCACTCACGACGGGGGCCAGGAGGTTTCCGATGAGCTAGCCGATCAGTACGTGGCCGGCGAGGCACCAATCATCGATCTGCTCGACAACGCCGGTGTTCGACACCGCCTATGGCGCGTGTCGGACAGTGACCACATCGAAGCGGTCCGAACGGACTTCGCAAGCCGTCGTGCAGTCATCGCCGACGGCCACCACCGCTACGCGAGTTATCTGGACTATCAGGCGCTGCAACACGCGACCTCTGCGGGACCCGGACCCTGGGATCGAGGACTGGCCCTCCTCGTACCCACCGACGCGCACGGTCCCCAGGTCCGCGCCATTCATCGGGTCGTTCCCGACCTCCCGTTGGATCGCGCGGCACGGGCAGCGTCCAGCGCCTTCCGGACGACCGCTATTGGCCCGCTCACTCCGGTCGAAGCTGATGAGTTGCTGGCGGGTGCGCGAAGCACCACAGTCCTACTCACTGACGGCACGCAGTGGGTTTCATTGACCGAGCCAGATCGGGCGCCGCTACTGGCCACCACTCCCCCCGGGTTGGCCGCCGCCTGGTGGGACCTGGACATCGCGTTGGTCGACGCCGGCTTGATCGAGGGACTCTGGGCCGCCTCCGGCACGGTAGCTCTCCGACACTCCACCGCCTCGGCCGTACAGACCGCGCGGGACCGGGCCGGAGTCGCAGTCCTGGTTCGCCCCACAGCTGCGGCGACCGTTCTCGACATCGCCGCTCGGGGAGTCCTGATGCCTCGCAAGTCCACCTTCTTCGTCCCGAAACCACGGACCGGACTTGTGCTGCGCTGCTTCGTCGACGAGGCGGACTACCCGGATTCTGCCGCCTAGCCGCAATCAGTGAAGCGGTCAGCCGAGGGCTCCAGCCGCCGCCTTAGAGCGCCGACCTGGCTTCTTGGCCGGCGCTCGCGACACTCGCCGCACCGTCCGCACCTCGACCTCGTAGACGTTCACCGTGCTCGGGCCCACCCGCCAGAAGCGATGATGCAGCGCGCCGTTCAATTCGAGGACGTCTCCTGGCACCCACCCGGCGGCTGCCTTGATCGTCGCTGCTCGAGAGCAGACACAGTCGATGAAATCTGACTTCTGTCGCCGGATCAATTCCGGTGGGCGACTCACCGACAGTCGAAAGCCGACTGCCGCCTCGCCGTCTGGCAAGGTCTTCGGTGTGGGTTGTCCGTGCAACCGGCCGATCAGATGCACTTCGTTGGTCTCGACGATCGACAGGCTCATGGGTCCCCGGATCCGTGCTGGCGAGGCCCCCGGCTGGGCACTCACGACTACCGACCAGCGTGGACGATTCCCGCCGCAGCCGGAGCGGAATGTTGCGAACTGTGGATTTCACCGAGCGGCTGTGGATTGACGCTTGCGCCGGTCGGCGCGCAGCGCCCGAGCGCCGCCGACAGGCCGGCACCGATAACCACCAGCGCGCAGGCTTCTGCCCAGCCGGCAAGGTAGTTCCGGGCGAGCAGCGTGTCGCTACCCGCCACCGCGTCCTGCTGGATGATCAGGGGCAGCACTCAGGCGTCCCGGACCGCAGCCGACGTCGAGGGTGTGGCGTGTGCAATGCGCCAGCAGAAGGTCGCCAGCTTGGCTGGCCGGTTCGAGCCAGCGGGTCACGCGCATGCCCATCTCCTGGCCGGCGCTGTCGACTGCACGTAGTCGACGGCTGCGGAGCGCCCGCGCGTACACCTTGACCGGGTTGATTCCGTCCTCACGCTCGGTGTCCCCAGTGCAGGCCCCCCTTGTTGCTCAGCAGACTCCTTGCGATCTGAGCTCGACCGACACATGCAGGTCGAAGTGGTCGCCAGAAATGAGTTTGGCGTCATCGAGGGTGTCCAGATCCCGCAGTACCGGAACAAGATTCACCCGAGCGCCCACGGCCCGAAGGGCGGCTAGGGTCCGCTCGCCCGTGTCGGGTTTCGACATCGGTACGTCGGCAAGTACGGCGGAGTGGGCGGCATCGGTCGTGCCGCATACCCACCAGCCGCCATCCTCGGCCGGACCGAGGATCGCGTCGACGTCGGGCAGCGACAGTTCGCGGGCACACTCCTCGAGCAGCGATTCGGTCACGTGCGGGGTGTCCATACCGACCTGCAGCACCATCTGTGGCGGACCATCGACCGTACGGGTGAGTTCGGCGGCCGCCGCGTGAGCGCGCGCCAGCCGGTGCCCGAGATCACCGTCGGACTGGCCGATCAGCCGCCATTTGCCTACCTCGCGCCGCAGCGCTGACACATCCACGACTCCGGTATCGCCCAAGTCGCCGGCCAGGGCCAGTACGCGCGTACCGAAGACTCGTCCGGTCACGAGGAGGGTGTCCAACAGGGCGGCCGCGGCTACCTCGGCCGCACCGACGGCGCCCAGATCGGCTGCTAACCGGGTCTTGACGGCCCCCGGGCGGGGGGCCTTGGCGACGACGAGGACGGTGACATCGGGGCAGCCCGTCACGGCAGCGCCGAGGCGAAGTCACGCAGGGCACGTGCAGTTCCGGCGATGGAGCCAGTGACCTTGGATCGCCCTGCCGTCCTGGGCGCGTAGGTCACGTCGACCTCCCGCACTCGCCAGCCGGCGGCAGCAGCCCGTACCAGCAGCTCGATCGGGTAGCCGAATCGGCGGTCTTCGACACCGAGTTCGAGCAGGGCCATCCGACGGGTTACGCGAACCGATCCGAGATCGTGGACGGGAATCCCGGTGCGTCGCCTCAGTCGGGCTGCCAACAGAGCATTGCCCGCGCGGGCATGCCAGGGCCAGGCCCTCCTCTCGGTTGGGCGGCGGCGCCCGACAACGAGATCGATGCGATCGTGGTCACCTGCGCTGGCCGTCCGCGCGGACACGCTCGGACCGCCGAGGAGGGCGACCATGGCCGGCAACTGGCGAGCATCGATGGAACCGTCGGAGTCCAGAAAGCAGACGATCTCGGTACGCGCAGCAAGCAGGCCGGCGTGGACGGCAGCCCCGTATCCGGGGGTGTCCTCGTACACGACGCGAGTCCCTAGACGCTGCGCCACCTCGGCGGTGTCGTCGGTGGACCCATTGTCAACGACTATGACCTCGTATCCCGTCGGAATGCTCGCCACGACTCCTGGGAGGCAACCTGCCTCATCCCGGGCCGGCAGAACAACGGTCACACGCGCCGAGGTCGCCGACCGCCACTCCTCGACCACACAACCGACCCTAACCCGAAGGTTGAAGACTCTGCCTCACCGCTCATTACGAATCTGTGACAGCGATCAAGCTGCATAACTTTCGGCTGCGCTAACCAAGTCAGCTGTGACCATTTGCTGATCGGCTCGGCGGATCTCCTACCTAGGCGGATGTTGGTGCCTAGGCTCGTCAGGTGCCCCCTGCCCTGATCCAACGGCCGATGCTGCGGCGATGGTCGCTGCGGGCGGAACTGATGGCTCTGGGAATCGCGGCCGCCGCGGTGCTGGCTGCGTTCGTGACCGAGCCGCTGTGGGGGGACGTCCACGCCCGGTTTCCACCGCTGAGCGCGACGCTCGACCCAGCCTTTGGTCCAGGCCTGCTGCTGGCAGCTGCGGTCGCTGGAGTGACGGTCGCATACGGTCCACGCCTGGCCGTGGTCCTTCCCTGGCGTCGGCTGCTGTGGCTGACCTGGTTGGCAGGTCTGCTCTGGGGTGTCGGACTCGCCTTGGTCCGCGGCTGGTCCGGCGGAATCGTCGAGCCGCTGACCAATCCGGCCGAGTACCTCGCGGACATCGATCGGTCGGCGAACATGGGTCCGCTGCTGTCCAATTTCGCCGAGAACATCGTGTACTCCGCTCCCGAGCACTGGACGACGCAGGTAGCCGGACATCCGCCCTTGTCGTTCCTGTTCTATGTCGGGCTCGATCGGGTCGGCCTGGGCGGCCCGGCCTGGGGTGGAGTTGTCACCGCACTGATCGCATCGACCGGAATCGTCGCCGTCCTGGTCACCCTCCGGGCGCTCGCCGACATGCGTACCGCCCGGCGGGCCGCTCCGTTCCTGGCCTTGACGCCGGCGGTCATCTGGATGGTGGTCTCTGCCGACGGCATCTTCATGGCCGTGAGTGCCTGGTCAGTCGCCCTCGGCGCAGTGGCGGTAACACGGACCGGCACGCAACGGGGAGTCGCACTTGCTCTCGGCGCTGGAATCGGCTTGGGTGCAACGCTTTTTCTTTCGTACGGCTTGATCCTTCTCATGCCCGTCGCCGTAGCGGTGCTCGTCCTGCGCCGGGTCTGGTGGCCGGCCTTGCCCGCTGTCATCGGTGCCGGCGCGGTCGTCGCGACATTCGCGGCTGCGGGCTTCTGGTGGTTCGATGGCCAGTCTGCTGTAGTCATCCGCTATTTCGAGGGCATCGGCGCGCTGCGGCCGTACTCGTACTGGATCTGGGCCAATCTTGCCGTGTTGGCGGTCACAGTCGGCCCAGCCGTCATTGCCGGTGTGGGAGCCGCGTTCCATCGGGTACGACAGGTCGGTGGGCGCGTTCCGGCGGCCTACTGGCTGGCAGGCGCGGCTCTGCTGGGAATCCTGGCGGCCACGGTGAGCGGGCTGTCGAAATCCGAGGTGGAGCGGATCTGGCTGCCATTCATGGTCTGGCTGATCCCGCTCGCCGCAGCCACGAACCCTTCTCGACAACGCGCCTGGTTGGCCGCCCAGGTCGCCACCGCGGCGACCGTGGCGGTACTCATGGACACCTCGTGGTGACCGAGGAAGCACAGCCCGACGCCCGCCGCATCCTCGTAGTCGAGGACGACGCGACAGTCCGCGACGTGGTTGCGCGGTACCTGGAGCGCGATGGCTATGAGGTCACGGCGCTCGATCGGGGATCAGCCGCGTTGGCCGCGGTCAGTAGCCTCAACCCCGACCTCGTCATTCTCGACCTGATGCTGCCGGACATGAGCGGCATTGACATCTGCCGTGAAGTGCGCCGGACCAGTCCGGTGCCGATCATCATGGTGACCGCGCTCGGGGAGGAAGCCGATCGAGTGCTGGGCCTCGAGGTCGGCGCGGACGACTACGTGACCAAGCCGTTCAGTCCCCGCGAACTGGTGCTGCGAGTTGCTTCGGTCCTGCGCCGGGCGTCCAGTTCTGCCAAACCCGGGCCCCTGGTCACTGACGGCGATCTCCTCGTGGACGGGCCAGCCCGTACCGCGACCCTGCGGGGGGCGCAGGTCCCCCTGACCGCTCGCGAGTTCGATCTGCTCGCCTTCCTGATGACCCACCCGGGCGAGGCCTTCACTCGTGAGCAGCTGCTCGACCAGGTGTGGGGCTGGTCCTTCGGTGACCACTCGACGGTCACCGTGCACATCAAGCGACTCCGGCGCAAAGTGGAGGACGACCCCGTGAGTCCGTCGCGGATCGTCACGGTCTGGGGGACCGGTTACCGGTATGACCGAAAGGCCGCATCATGACTGAGCTGCCCGACATCGCACTCCTGGTGCTGGCCTGCACGATCCCGGTGGCCGCGTTCGCGGCGTGGGGCATGCGGCGTCTTACCACGCGCACCATCACGGTCAACCTCGTCGTGCTTGCGCTGGTCCCGGTCGCGGTGATCCTGGCCGGAGTCGTTGGCTCCAGCGGTTTCATGTTCGCCGAGCTGGAACACACGCTCATCGTGTGCGGTGTCGCCACCGCGGTGACGGTTCCCACCGCCGTCCTGCTCGGCCGACGGTTGGCGGCCGCCACAACGTGGGAACGAGAGGCCCATCAACGCGAACGCGCCGTCGAGGCCTCACGCCGGGAACTCGTCGCCTGGATCAGCCACGACCTGCGGACTCCGCTAGCCGGGGTGCGGGCGATGAGTGAGGCATTGGAGGACGGGCTGGTAACCGGACCGGTTGCAGCAGCCGACTATGCGGGACGAATCCGGCGGGAAATCGAACGGCTCTCGATCATGGTCGAGGATCTCTTCGAACTCTCCCGCGTAACAGCAGGGGCCCTGAACCTCACCTTGGAGGCGGTGGCCATAGACGAGGTGGTCGACGAAGTGGTGCTGGGCGCCAGAGGGCCGGCCGAGCTTCGCGGTGTGCGGGTCGAGAGCCGTCCTGCGGCGGTGCCGGCCTTGGCTCTGGCCAGCGATCAGGAACTCGCAAGGGTCGTGCGCAATCTCGTCGCCAACGCGGTTCGGCACACGCCGGCCGACGGGACCGTCGTGGTGGCGACCGGTCAGGAAGGCGGCGAGGTCTATCTACGGGTGGACGATCGGTGCGGCGGCATCCCCGCCACCGACCTCCCCCGGGTCTTCGACGTGGCGTTCCGCGGAACCGACCCGGCGAGATCGGCAACTTCGGCGCAGACCGGCGATCCGGCCGGGGCGGGTCTGGGGCTCGCGATTGCGCGCTCGCTGGTGGAGGCGCAGAGCGGCCGAATCGACGTGGTCAACCGGAATGGAGGCTGCCGATTCGAAGTGCGGCTACCCGCCGTGGACACAGTGTGAGCCGAGGAATTCTGAGCGCTAGTGCCGCAGCGGGGCGTGCGCGAAGTCGGCGATTCCTTTCTGGGGCGCAACTGCAGCGGCGAAGCCGAGTTCGCGGCGGGCGCGCTCGGGTGAGGCGACGACATGCCTGACGTCGGCGGCGCGGTATTCCCCCGTGATCGTCGGAGCCGGTCCGTTCGTCGCCCTGGACAGGATGCCGGCCATCTCCGCGATCGTGAGCGGCTGGCCGGAACAGACGTTGTATGCGCGCAGGCCGCCCTCAGTGACTACATCGTCGATGGCGTGGATGGCTGTCATGTTGGCCGCGGCGATGTCATCGACATGGACGAAGTCCCTGGTTTGGCCGCCGTCTTCGAACACCGCCGGGGCATTTCCCCGCTCGAGTGCCGACCGGAAGATAGCCGCCACTCCCGCGTACGGGGTGTCTCGGGGCATCCGCGGGCCGTAGACGTTGTGATAGCGCAGGGCAAGGACTCGCCCGCCGGTCTGGATGGCCCACGTATGCCCGAGGTGTTCCTGGGCAACCTTGGTGGCCGCATAGATGCTGCGCGGTGCGATCGCGGCCTCTTCCGTGACGGTGGCCCACGACAGCGACCGGGCACAGTGCCGGCAATGCGGTTCGAAGATCCCGTTGTCGAGGTCGGCTCGAGTTCGGGCAGCCGGCTCCGTAAAGCCGTGCTCAGGGCAGGTATAGGCACCCTCCCCGTACACAACCATCGAGCTCGCCAAGACCAGGCGACTCACTCCGACCGCGTGCATGGCAGCGAGCAGCACCGACGTGCCGAAGTCATTGTGCGTGACGTACTCCGGGAGATCCGCAGCGTCCACGCCATTGCCGACCATGGCTGCCTGGTGACAAACCACATCCACGTCCTCGAGCAGTCCCGCGACCGCGGCGCGATCGCGCACGTCGACGCGGTGAATGACCAAGCCCTCCTGATGGCGGTTACGGTGGGCTACCGGCGGTTGTCTGCCATGGGCTATCGGAAGGTAGTTGTCGAGCCCAACGAGGTCATGACCGGCCGCGGCAACCGACTCGGCCACATGTGACCCGATGAAGCCGGCGGCACCGGTGAGTAGGACTTTCATGCCTCGTCGCACATGGGATCGAACACCTTCCGGTCGTGGTCGCTTTCTGCTTGCTGCGTCAATCCGGCACGGTCGCGGGCGTCGGTGCGTCCGTCGCCGTCGGACTCGGCGATGGCGGTGAACTCCGCAATCGCTTCCGCCCGTCGTCCCGCTGCCTCCAGCGCGTCGGCGTAGGCATACCGCAGGCGGATCAGGTCTTCCTCGTCGACTCCGGCGCCCCTCCGAATGGCAGCCAGCGCATCGCGCAGCACCAGAATCGCGCCGCTGATTTCACCGAGGTCGCGCCGGGCGCCCGCCTCGACGATGCGCTGCTCAACCCATTCGGATTGCCCTGGGTGACTACGTGGCGCCTGCGCCAGCAGCCGCAGGGCCGCGTCGGGACGCCCTGCCGCGCGCTCACAATCAGCCAGGACGGCGAGATATTCCGTTCGGCCGGACAGCCGCCGGTAGGCGCGAAGCTCACGAGCGGCCTCGGCATACTCACCGGCGTGGTAGGCCGCCACTCCCACTGCTTCCCGGACACAAGCCAAGCGCGAGGCGCTCGCCCGCGCCGCCCGAGCGTGGGCCAATGCCAGCTGCGGATCTTCGTCGAGAAGCTCGCCGGTGGCGACGAGATGTCCAGCCACCTTGGTTGCATTTCCGGGCGCCAGCGATGACAGCTCGTCCCGCACGGCGTCCTCGAGCAGATCCGGACGAGCCCACTCCGGAATAGCTGGCCCGGCGTCCCCCACGCGGGGTGCAGGCGGCTCCGAGCGTGGCTGCGATCGCTCACCACGCTGGCGCGCGCGAGGAGGGGCGGCACTGTTACGCGGTTCCGCGCGACCGCGGGAGCTATGGGAGCCGTCGGTCCGCTGCGGGCGCCTGGCGGGCGCAGCGCGAGAGCGCTCTCCGCTCGTGGTCGGACTCGTACTCCCCGGGCCGTCGGCGCCGCGGGGCTGCCGACCCTGTGAACGATCGCGATCCCAGGAACCCCTCCCGAGCGATCCCTCCCGCGCCGGCGGAGTCCTCTTGGCGCTGCCTGGTCCACCCCCGCCTGAGGGAGTCGGCGCAGCGCTGCGCCTTGTGTTACCGCCCCGATCACCAGCGGTCCCAGACGCCGACCACCGCGAGGCGCCCGGCTCCTGGCGGGCGCCGCGCACCTCCCCGCGTCCGGAAGCTGTGCTCCGACCGCGACCGCGCGCTTTTGCTTGATCTCGTCGTTGACCCTGACCTTGAGCCTGACCTTGAGCCTGACCTTGCCCGCGCGCGTGACCAGCCTGCTGCCCTCGGCTTTGACCGCTGGCGCCGCCGGCTCCGGACCGACCCTGGGCTTCGCGCCCGGAGCGGCCACTCGGTTGACCTCTGCGCTGGGAGCGCCCGCTCCCACCCGGTGGCGTGCTCATGAACGCTCCTCTCGCGCAACGGGCCCAGAAAAATGGTGCCAAAGACGGTATTGACTCGAGAAAGATTGAAGGGGCTGGTGCCCAA
>JALZIX010000224.1 GCA_030860025.1 Actinomycetota bacterium | reverse complement strand
CGGTGTCGGAAGGCGACAAGCTCGATGTCGTCAGCGAGATCGCCTCCCGGGACGGGCGGACGATGTTCTTCGTACGCACCAAGCACGGTGCGGATCGACTTGCCAAGAAGCTCGGTCAGGTCGGCGTACGGGCGGGCTCCCTGCACGGCGGCAAGTCCCAGGGCCAGCGCACCCGGACGTTGAACCAGTTCAAGGACGGCCTGGTCCCGGTTCTCATCGCCACCGACGTCGCCGCGCGCGGCATCCACGTCGACAACGTCGGGCTGGTCGTACACGTCGACCCGCCGGCCGATCCCAAGGACTACCTGCACCGCGCCGGTCGTACGGCCAGAGCCGGCGAGTCGGGCACGGTGCTCACCCTTGTTCTCCCGCACCAGCGTCGGGAGGTCGAGCAGATGACCCGCAAGGCAGGCGTCCAGCCGACCCGCAGCAGCGCTCGCCCGGGCGACGTCGAGCTCGCAACACTCACCGGCGCCCGTCGACCGAGCGGGATCGCATTGGCCGTTGGCCCCGTCGACACCGAGACCCGTCGGCACCCGCGTAGCCCCGGCCACCGTCGCGGTGGTATGCCCGGTCGCGACGGCTCATCCACCTCCTCGGGTGGTGGCCAGTCCCGTACCCCGGGCTACCGCGGCGGCGGACGTGGTTCTGACCAACCCCGGCCACGCACGGGGTCGGCAACGCCTGGCCGCTCGGCCGCGCGAGGCACGACACCGGGCAACGCCCGGATCGCCGGTGGAGCGGTCGGCCGCTCGGAGGCCGGGCACAGTCGCTCGGGTTCACCGCGCGGACGCCGTACGGCCCGCAGCTACTGATCGCTGCTCGCCGCGGAAAAACCGGGCCACAGCGAGCGCTTCTTCTGCCACGCTGGTCCTTGCGGGGCACTTGGCAAGGAGCGCGGAATGGCTGGGGATCGAGGCAACCCCTGGGACTACGACCCGGGACCGGCGAAGAACTCGGGCTGGCCGGCACTGTTCGCAGACACACCCAACTACCGCGGCATCGGCGAGGCGGTCAACGGCCCCAAGACCTTCCGCTGGCATTTCGGGCCGATGTTCTATCGCGGCCGGCTGGACGGATCGGCGCGTGTCCTGGTCGTGGGTCAGGAAGGCGCGCAGGATGAGTCACTGGCGCACCGGTCGTTCACCGGTGGAACCGGCTCGCGCATGCAGCACTTCCTGCGGCACATCGGGATCGACCGCTCGTACCTCTTCCTGAACACGTTCGTCTACCCGATCCACGGGCAGTACGTCGGCAAACTGCCCGCACTGGGCCAAGACCCGCGCTCGCCCGTCGTGGAGCACCGGCATCGCATCTTCGACAAGGTTGCCGAGGGCGAACTACGGCTGGTCGTAGCCGTCGGCAAGGCGGCCAAGGAATCCATCGCGACGTGGATCGCGGCGGCCGGGGGCACGGCGGACCCCGAAAACCTCCACGAAGCAACAGCACCCGGCGCCTTGAGCGGGCTCCACTTCCTTGGGGTCAAGCATCCGGGCAGTGCGCAGGGCGGAGACTTGCAAGACCTCAAGAACAACTTCACGAATGCTGCCAATCAGGTGCGCACTTGGATCGAGGACGACGCGGACTTCCTGCCGGCCGACCAGGGCGTGACTCGAGACCTGACTTCGCCGTACGCCTACCTCAGTGACCCGGTACCGCACCGGGACTTTCCGTTCGGCATCAGCCCGCGGCTGGGCCGGGGTGCGACGTCCTCGAACCGCAAGGACGACCAGCGCAGCATCCAGCTCTATTCCGCGGCCGGCAAAGCAAACGCAGTCGGCGCCTCCCTCGACTACACCGACACAGCGATCGGCTCACCGGTCGGGTACGTCGAGGATCCCGGCGACCTTCCCGTGGAACCGCCCCGAGCCAAGCCCCGCGAGTACGACCCCGGACCGCCAACGGCCTTCGGCCCGCTGCTCTCCGGTAAGGATTCAAGTTTTCCGTGGCCGGACTTCGCGAGCTTCGGAGTCACCTCACATCCTTCGTTCGGCGTCGGCCCGATCTACCGGGGGCGGTTCGCCTCGATCAGCGTCGTCGTCCTCGCCGACCCGGCCGAACCTGACGACATTTTCACCGGCCGTGCCCTGACCGGCGAGTCCGGGCAGCGGCTGCAGGCCTTCCTCACCGCGGCCGGCCTGACCAAGCGGTACTTGATCCTGCGTACGTTCCCGGTCGACACCACGGACCTGACCGCAGCCAAGCAGGACGTCCTCGCCGACCGGCCAGAGGTGCAGGCGCTGCACCGGAATCTGCTGCACCTCGTGAAGTTGGGTAACTCCGGCCTGGATGTCGTTTTGGTGATGGGCCGTTCGGCCCGACGTATTGCGGCAGCCGTTGCGCCGGCCGGGGTTGAGGTCATCCCCATGAAGGCCGCGACCGAAAGCGGCGCCCGCGCCGATTGGCAGAACGCGTTGAATCAGCTGTCGAGCCTCTCGTACACCAAAGACATTGCCGCACCGACGTTCTCCCTGCCGACCGATCGCGGTCAGGTGCCCCGGGCGGACCTCCCGTACGGAACACCTCGCTGGATGGGAACCTCCGGGACCCGAGGGAGTCGGCCCATTGACCTTACGACCGGCAAGCCGTCGGCCGACTACCTGAAGATCTATCTACCTGGCTGGGTCAACGCGCTGCCACCTCCCGCGTTGTCCGCGGCCGATCAGGCAACGGTTGCCCTGTTCAGCTGACCGGACATTTCGCGTAAAAAGTGACCTCAGACGGCCGCCTGCGGTCACTTTTTACGTGAAAAGTGCGGTGAGGTCGGCGCGGAGCTGCTCGACTACTAGGCGCTTCCGTCGAGGATGCGGCGCGCATCGTCGGTCAGTTCCTGGACGATGGTCGCCGCCGACTGGCGACGGTGGGTTAGTCCGGCGCTCTGACCCGCGTACAGAGCGAGACCCGCTACATCACCAGTCATCCCGCGTAACGCCGTCGCATGCCCATACCGCAGGATCGCCGCACCGGACGAGGTGTACGCGACGGTGTCGCCTTCTCCCGGACGCAGGGGCGCGGACGGTCGGCCGGCCGCCTCCCACGCACGCGTCGTGCTGTTGTCGAGCATCCGGTGTGGGGCGTCCGGCCAGCCGACGTCGAAGGGAGTTCCATACACAGTGTCGGTCTCCGCTGCATGGATGAGCGCCGCACGGTAGGCATCGTGAACCGGTGCCTCATCTGCGAGCAGGAACCGGGTACCCAGCCACGCCGCCTGGGCTCCCAGGGCGAGGACGGCGGCCAGACCCCGGCCGTCGGCAATACCTCCGGCAGCAATCACTGGGGTCGGCTGTACGGCGTCGACCACAGCTGGAACCAGGGCCAGCGTTGCGACCTGGCCCCATACGTGCCCCCCGGCTTCCCAGCCCTGGGCGACCACCACGTCGACGCCGAGGTCAACCGCGCGCCGAGCCTCGAGCGCCGAGCCCACAGTGTGCAGATGGAGTGCGCCAGCGTCGTGAATGGCAGTGACGTACGGCGAGGGGTCGCCCCAGAAGGTAGAAACGATCGTTGCGCCGGCGTCGAGGCACAGCCGTAGCCTCTCGTGCTGCTGCCATTGGAGCACCAGGTTGACGCCGAAGGGGCGGCTGGTCAGCTGCCGGGTTCGCTGCAGCTTGACCGGTACGTCCGCCGGCTGCGTCCAACTCAGCGCAAGCATTCCCAAGCCACCCGCGTTGGACACTGCCGCGGCAAGTTCGGGCACCGAGGCACTGCCGATCGGCGCCTGCACAACTGGCGCGGTCAAGCTCAGCAGCGAGCAGAGCGGCGTGCTGAGTGAAAGTGCAGCCATCGCTCAGTAGACCATCGCGGTATGCCGACGCGAGGCTAGATCAGCGTCCGGTTGTCGGGTTGGACCGCGCGGAGCCATCTGAATCCGTAGCCCTCGAGAATTATCTCCACCTGCCCCTTGCTGTCGGTCGCGGCGCTGCCGTCGCACAACAGATCCACCAGGCGGCTGTTCTCGTCGCAGCCATCGAGCGTGAGCGGAACGGTCTGCGGCTGGGCACTGAGGTTGTGCAGCGCGACCACCGCCTCCCCGTCCCAGGAGCAGCGGTGCGCCAGCACCGCGCGGTGTGGCTGATCGAGCACCTCGAAGCTCCCCCAGCCCAGCTCCGGGCACTCCCGGTAGCGACGGATCAGCAGGGCCATGAAGTTGAGCAGCGAGTCGGGGTCACGGCGTTGGTCCGCGACGTTGACGTACTCCGGGCTGAAGCCGCCCGAGACGACCGGCCCGGGAAGCCGCGACGGGGCCGCGGTGGAGAAGCCGCCGTTGCGCCCGGCGGTCCACTGCATGGGGGTACGTACGGCGAAGCGGCCCTCGGCGTCGAGATCCTCGCCCATGCCGATCTCCTCGCCGTAGAAGAGCACCGGCGTGCCGGGCAGGGAGAACAGCAGGCTGTAGACCATTCGAAGCCGGCGTGGGTCCCCATCCAGCATCGGTGGCAGCCGCCGGCGCAGTCCCCGGCCGTAGATCTGCATGGTCTCCTCCGGCCCGAAGGCGGTGAAGACCTCCTGCCGTTCGGAGTCGCTGAGCTTGTCCAGCGTCAGCTCGTCGTGGTTTCGCACGAACGTGGCCCACTGACTGTCCGGGGACGTCTTCGGGCGGGAGAGCAACGCCTTGGCCAGCGGCCGAGCGTCTGTGCGCGCCATGGCCAGATACAGCCGTTGCATGCCGATGAAGTCGAACTGCATGGTGAGCTCGTCGCCGTCGGTGCCGCCGAAGAACTTCTGCTGGTCCTTGTGCAGCAGGTTGACCTCGCCGAGCAGGATCGCGTCACCGGTGCGGCGCCCGATCATGGACCGCAACGACCGCAGGTAGGCGTGTGGGTCGGGCAGCGCCTGGTCCCCTCCGGTGATGCCAGCGGTGTCGAGGAAGAACGGCACCGCATCCACTCGGAAGCCGGACACGCCGAGTTCGAGCCAGAAGCCCATGATCTTGGCGATCTCGTCCCGGACGACCGGGTTGGCGACGTTGAGGTCCGGTTGGTGCTTGTAGAAGCGGTGCAGGTAGTACTGCTCGGCCTTCTCGTCGTAGGTCCAGATGGTCTTTTCCTGGTCCGGAAAGACGATGTCACCCGGTTTGGTCTCGGGTGCCTCGTCCTGCCAGACGTACCAGTCGCGGTACGGCGAGTTGCGGCTGGCTCGGGCCGAGCGGAACCACGGATGCTTCGCCGAGGTGTGGTTGACGACCAGATCGACGATGACCCGCATGCCGCGGTCCCTGGCCGTACGGACGAACTCGACAAAGTCTCCGTGGTTGCCCAGCCGTGAGTCGACGCCGTAGAAGTCGGTGATGTCGTAGCCGTCGTCGCGGTCGGGGCTCGGGTAGAAGGGCATCAGCCACAGGCAGGTGATGCCTAGCTCGTTGAGGTAGTCGATCCGCTGGATCAGTCCGGGCAGGTCCCCGATGCCGTCGCCGTTCCAGTCGAGGAAGGTCTCGACGTCCAAGCAGTAGATGACCGCGTTCTTCCACCAGAGGTCGCTGGTGTCGGTGATCCTCACGGTTTGGTTACCTCCAGTTGCGGCAGGACTTTTTGTCCGAAGACGTCGATGAACTCGGACAACTCCTGTCCGACGTGGTGCAGGTAGACCTCGTCGAAGCCGAGGTCGATCAGGTCCTTCAGCCAGGCAGCGTGCTGGGCCGGGTCGCTGGAGATCTGGACACCTTCCCGCATGGCGTCCGGGGGGACGTGGGTGGCCGCGATGTCGAAGTTCTCGGCCGTTTCGATGTCCCACGGCAGGGGTGGCGAAAAGACGTTGGTACGCCACTGGTCATGAGCGATCTGGAGCGCGGTCTCGTCGTCCTTGGCGTAGGAGAGGTGCACCTGCAGGTGCAACTTCCCGCGGCCGCCGGCCCCGCGGTAAGCGCTCACCATCTCGCGGAGCTTGTCCGCCGGCTGGTTGACGGTGATCAGTCCGTCGGCCCACTCCGCCGCCCATCGTGCGGTCGCGACCGAGATGGCCGGCGCGATGAGTAGCGGTGGCTGTTCGGGCAAGGTCCAGAGCCTGGCCCGGTCAACCGTGACCAGACCGTCGTGGCTGACCTCCTCTCCCACGTGCAACGCGCGGATGATGTCGACGCACTCTCGCAGTCGGGCGTTGCGGACGTCCTTCCGGGGCCAGCCGCCTCCGGTGATGTGCTCGTTCGACGCCTCGCCAGTGCCCAGGGCCACCCAGAACCGGCCGGGATACATCGCGGCCAGCGTCGCCGAGGCCTGGGCGATGATTGCCGGGTGATAGCGCTGACCAGGCGCGTTGACCACGCCGAACGGCAGGCTGGTCGCCTGCAGAGCCGCACCCAGCCACGACCAGGCGAAGGCGGATTGGCCTTGGCGCTCGCTCCACGGAGAGAAGTGGTCCGAGCTCATCGCGGCCGTGAAGCCGGCAGCCTCGGCGGCTTGGACCGCCCGAAGAAGGGCCGTGGGATGGATCTGCTCATGGGAAGCGTGCAGGCCGACCACTGTCATGCCTGATGTGTACCCCATTCGGAAATCGCTAACGCCGGCTATGTCGGGGGCTGTCCACCACTTTGCACCTGTTGTGCGCGCTTTGCCGGTGAAGCAACAGGTGGGATGCAGGGCAAACGGGGGTAAAGCACGCGGATACCGGCCGGTTGGTTATCACCGGCTCCGCAGGGTGGTCAGTGACTGGAACGTCGGCCCGGGCGGTGCTGGCACCTCAGCCCGCTCGGTCTCGGTCGCCGCGCGGCGCCGACGCAGTTCCAGTTGCAGGCTTTTCTCGCCGCGCGCCATGGCCCAGCGGTGATTGGCCGAGAAGACCGGCTTCATCAGCCAGCTCAGCCGTCGTAGCATCGGCTTGGTCACGCTGACCCGCCACTCGTAGGTGATCTCGACCTCCGGGCCGTCCTGCACGAACCTCCAGCGGCCGGTTCCGGACAGATCGCCGTCGGCTCGCAGGGCAAAGCCACCGGCGGTGATCGGCTCGATGATCGTCAGAGTCCAGCGCAACGTGTAGGGCAGCCAGCCCGTCGTGTGCAGGTCAGCCACGCCGCCTAGCCCGCCGACACCGCCCTGCTTCCGCGCCACCACCTCGAGGTAGACCGACGGCCACCAGCGAGTCAGTGCCGCAGCATCACCAAGGATGGTGGTCACCTCGGCGACGGTGCCCGGAACCCGCCACACCGTGACGAATTCGTACAGACTGCTCATCGTCGGCGACGCTACATTGACGGGCCTGCGACTCGATGAAGGACGACGGCATGAGCGATGGCGACCCGGATGGCCGCACGACGGGCGTGGCTGAACCACGCAGCGCTGCGTTCAACGTCTTGGTGGGTCTGACGACCTTGGCCGTACTCCTGCAAGGCCTCTGGGCTGGAATTTTTCTTCAGGACGCCGATGAGGTCTGGGTCAACGTGCACGGCGCCGGCGCCTATGTCACGGCCATTCTGGCGCTCGCGGCGACCATCGTCGCGGTCGTGCGCCTGCGACCTCGAACCGATCTCGTCGTCGCGAGCGTGGTGTTGACACTGCTGATCCTCATCGAGACCGGCTTGGGCGTAGCGGTACGCGGCGGGACCAGAGGGCTCACGGTCATACACGTCCCGCTTGCTCTGCTCATCATGGGCATGGCCGTCTGGCTTCCGCTGAAGGCGCGCAACGCCCGCTAGGGACTAGGAGCGGCGTTTCGGTGATCGGGGTCCTCGCGTTCCTGCCTAGTGCGGCCGCGGAGGAGGCGGCTGCTACCCGGCCCTTCAAGGCAGCCGACCTCAAGGTCCAGGTCAACGCCACTGACGGCGATGCGGGGCTCCAGATCTTCCTCGATGACGATGCGTGGAATCACATAACAATCCTCAATCCAGCTGGCCAGGTGCTGGTGGATCTCTCGGCGACGGGACCACTCAAGGACGACGGCCTGACCGAACTGTTCTCCGAGAGCAGCGAGCCGCCGTTCGACGAGTTTCCGCTCGCCGACTTCAAGCGTCTGTTCCTCGAGGGCGACTACGTCCTTCTTGGCCAGTTGACCGACGGGACGTTGCTGCGCAGCGACGTCCCACTCACGCATGACTTCCCGAGCGGACCGATCATCGTCGCCGCACGGGTGGCAACGGTGCCGGCCGGCCAGCCGCGTTCGCTGGCTGCCCGTTGTACAAGGTCGAGATCCTCGCCATCGAGACCAGCGGGAACCAGACACTCAGTGAGCGGGATTCAGCGTCGGGTAAGCAGGCCGCCGTGTTACCCGACAGCTCAAGTGGTCAGTAGCGGCAATTCTTGGGCGGCGGATTCAAGCGGTGGTTGCAACACCGGGTGGTTTGAACGGGTGGGACAGTAGCGCGTTGAGGGCCTCGGCGGGGGTGCGCCAGGCCAGGGTCTTGCGGGGGCGGGCGTTGAGTTGAGCGG
>JALZIX010000219.1 GCA_030860025.1 Actinomycetota bacterium | reverse complement strand
ACGCCGACCTGACCGAGCTTCTTGGCAAGTCGATCCGCACCGTGCTTGGTGCGTACGAAGAACATCGTCCGCCCGTCCCGGGAGGCGATCTCGCTGACGACATCGAGCTTGTCGCCTTCCGACACCGTGATCAGGTGGTGCTCCATCTCCTCGACACCAGCGGTGGCCGGTGCGACGGCATGGGTCACGGGATGGGACAGATACCGGCGGACGACCTTGTCGACGTCACCGTCGAGCGTGGCGGAGAAGAGCAGGCGTTGGCCACCGGGGCGTACCTGGTCGAGGAGCTTGCGCACCTGCGGCAGGAAGCCCATGTCGGCCATGTGATCGGCCTCGTCGAGGATCGCGATGGACACATCGCCGAGGTCGCAGGCGCGCTGGTTGATCAGGTCGGTGAGCCGGCCGGGGGTCGCCACGAGCAGGTCGACGCCACGGCGCAGGCCGTCGATCTGCCGGCCGAAGGGCATGCCGCCGACGACGTTGCGGACGCACAAGCCGAGCGTTGCGGCGTACGGCTCGAGGGCATCGCAGACCTGCATGGCGAGCTCTCGAGTCGGTACCAGAACGAGGGCGCGGGGCCGTTTAGGCGCGGTGCTGCCCTGAGTCAGCCGGACCAGGGTCGGCAGGCCGAACGCCAGGGTCTTGCCGGAGCCGGTCTGGGCCCGGCCGAGCACGTCCTTGCCCGCCAGGATGTCCGGGATGGTTGCGGCTTGGATGGGGAAGGGTTCGGTGATTCCACGCCGGTTCAGCGTTGCCACGATGGTCGTGGGGAGCCCGAGGTCGGCGAAGCGCGGCTGGGCCGAGTTGGGCAGCGCTGTGGGCAGGGTGGAGCGGGCAGGGTCGAGCTGAGCCAAAGTAGTAGTCCTCCAGGACGGATGGCACGTCACTGGCGATCCACGCTGCGGTGTCACTCACGCGGCGGCGAAACGAAAAGGACGGGCCTTAGCGCAAGGTGCGCTGTAGCGAAGCATTCGGAGCTGAAACGTTCGAATCGGCGTCCGATCGGCTCGCAATATGCGCGAGCAACGTCACCTACGGTACGGCACTCGGGTGCGAAAGATCGTTTGGGGTGTGAATCGATCCCGGTGATGCTGGGCACAGCCGCGCCCCTCATTCCGTCACCTCACGTTCACCACCGGAGGGAATGGGCCAAGGGACTTCACAGATGGAGCATACCGAGTATAGTAATCGGTATGCTACTCACAGCGGATCACCGTCGATGAGCGTCCGGCACGCCCTGCTGGCGTTGTTGAGCGAGGGGCCGAAGTACGGGCTGCAACTGCGCCAAGAGTTCGAGGCGCGCACCGGCGAGGTGTGGCCGCTCAACGTAGGACAGGTCTACCTGACCCTGCAGCGGTTGGAGCGGGACGGCATGGTCGAGTCCGATGAGGACGGCGAGGAGGGTCCGCAGAAGGGCTACCGACTCACCGAGCCCGGCCGGACTGAGCTCTTTCGATGGCTCGGGCCGCCGGCGGATACCGGTGTCCCGCCGCGCGACGAGCTGGTCATCAAGGTGCTGATCGCCCTAAGGGTGCCCGGTGCGGATGTCCCCGAGCTGATGCAAGCCCACCGTCGTCGGCTCGTCGGCATGATGCAGTACTTCACTCGCCTCAAAGAGGATGCGCGCGAGGACGAGATCGGATTACTGATCGTGGCCGATGCGGAGATCTATCGGCTCGACGCCGTCATTCGCTGGCTTGATTCGACAGAAGCGCGTCTGCGCAACCGGCCGACCACCGACCCTGCGGTCGAGCAGCCTGCACTGACGCCGCGGCGCCGCCGGGCAGGTGCGCACCGATGAGCGCCGTGTTGGAGCTGCATCAGGTCTCCAAGTCCTACGGTGAGGGGCCCACGCTCGTCCATGCCCTCGTCGAGGTCAGTCTGTCTGTGCGCGTGGGCGAGCTCGTGGCGATCATGGGACCGAGCGGGTCCGGAAAGAGCACCCTGCTGACCATCGCCGGCACGCTGGAGGAGGCAACTAGCGGGCGGGTCCTGGTGGGAGGTGCGGACATCTCGACGATGTCCGGCAACGAGCGCGCCCGCCTGCGCCGCCGTTTCATCGGGTATGTCTTCCAGTCGTTCAACCTGCTGGCCGGCCTGAGTGCGACGGAGAACGTTTCCCTTCCGCTGGAACTGGACGGTATGCGAGCCAGCAAGGCACGGGCCACCGCCCGGGAGGCACTGGAAGGCCTGGGGCTGGGCGAGCGGGCCGACCACTACCCGGATGAACTCTCCGGCGGGGAGTCCCAGCGCGTCGCAATCGCGCGAGCAGTTGTGGGTGAGCGCCGCCTCGTGCTTGCCGACGAGCCGACCGGCGCCCTCGACTCGCTGCACGGCGAGTCCGTGATGCGGCTGCTGCGATCGGCCTGCAAGGGCGGGGTGGCTGGGGTCGTCGTGACCCACGACGCGCAGCTGGCCTCGTGGGCAGATCGCGTCGTGTTCGTACGCGACGGCCGAATTCTGGACCAGACCGCAGGTTCCGGTAGGTCGGAGCGGCTGGTCGTACCAGGTCTGGACCGATGAGCCCGGCCCGGCCGGTCACCCCCGCACGCGAGGCAACCGGCGATGGCGCTGGCGACGGCGGGCGGCCGGCTCGACGGGCGATGGCGCGCTGGGCATGGCGCCTCTTCCGGCGCGAATGGCGTGAGCAGTTCCTGGTCCTGGCGCTGCTCACCCTGGCGGTCGCAGCCTCGGTCGGCGGCGCGGCGGCCGCGTACAACCTCGCACCGGCAGCTGGGAACGCCCAGTTCGGGTCGGCGAGCCACTCCATCAGCTTCGACGAGGCAGATCCGCGGGCCATCCAAGCCGTCGTGGACGCCGCCGAGCAGCACTTCGGCACGATCGACGTGATCCGGCGTGAGTTCGTCTCACTGCCAGGGCTTTTCGACCCGGTCGAGCTGCGCGAGCAGAGTCCTGACGGCCCCTACAGCTCGCCCATGCTGGCCCTCTTGGCCGGCCGCTATCCCAGCGCCGCCGACGAGGTCGCGGTCACCGATGCCGCCGCCGAGACGCTGCAGATCGACCTCGGCGGCAGGCTGGCCCTCGGCGACTCCCGCTGGTCAGTCGTGGGAACGGTGGAGAACCCCAGCAACTTCGATGACGAGTTCGTCCTGATGGCCCCCATGAGTGCAGGGCCGGCGGACACGGTGACGATTCTTGTCGAGGGCGGGGACGGTCAGCTGGATTCCTTCCGGGCGCCGGCCGGGATCCTTACGACGAGTACGGGGCGGCCCGGTAACGAGGACCTCGCAGCCGCGGGTGGAGTGCTTGCTGCTTCCACGGTTGTCCTCATGCTCGTGGCCCTCATCGCCGGCGCCGGTTTCGTCGTCCTGGCGCGGCGTCGTCTTCGCCAA
>JALZIX010000217.1 GCA_030860025.1 Actinomycetota bacterium | reverse complement strand
GGCTACGGGTGGAGAGATTGGTGAGCGAGGTATGAGCATCACGACCCACGTATTGGACACCGCCAGGGGACTCCCCGCGTTCGGCGTCAACATGTTGCTGACCGATCCCACCGGGGACACGGTCGCCGCGATCACCGACATAGATGGTCGCGCCCGCTTGGCCGAGGCTCCGCTGCTGGCGGGCAACTATCAACTGGTGTTCGCGACTGCCGAGTATTTCGCCTTGACCCGCACCAAAACCTTCTACCCGGAAGTCACCGTGGCCTTCACGGTCACCGACGGAACCGCTCATCACCATGTTCCGTTGCTCGTCTCGCCGTACGCCTACTCGACCTACCGAGGAAGCTGACCCACTATGGGCATCACCCTGGGCCCCAACCAGTACGGCAAGGCCGAGGTCCGGGTCGCCACCGTTGACCGGTCCACCCCGCGACACGTCCTTCGCGACCTCAACGTGTCTACGGCGCTGCGCGGGGACTTCACCGCTGTGCACCTCGAAGGCGACAACGGACATGTACTCGCCACAGACACCCAGAAGAACACCGTCTTTGCCTTCGCTCGCGACGGCATCGGGGAGATCGAAGACTTCGCCGGGCGGCTGGCCCGGCACTTCGCCGGCGCCTATGACTGGATGACCGGCGCCAGGGTGGAGATCGAGGAGTACGGCTGGACCAACATCGGGGCCGACGGCTCCCCCCATGACCATGCGTTCACCCGAACCGGCGGCGAGGTGCGTACGACGGTCATGACCGTCGACGGCGACGCAGAGTACGTCATTTCGGGCCTGACCGGACTGGTGGTCCTCAAGACGACCGACTCCGGCTTTGCCGGATTCCCGCGCGACCGGTACACCACGCTGGCCGAGACCGATGACCGAATCCTCGCCACCGCGGTCACTGCCCGCTGGCGCTATAGCGGAACCGCAGACTCCCACCCCAACTACGACGAGACGTACGCCAGCATCAAGGCGACCCTGCTCGCTACGTTCGCGACCGGTTACAGCAGAGCCCTGCAGCAGACGCTGTACGCGATGGGCGAGGCAGTGCTCGAAGGCCACACCCAGATTGCCGAAATCCGGCTGTCGATGTCGAACAAGCACCATTTCCTCAGCGACCTGGCTCCGTACGGCCTGGACAATCCCGGGGTCGTCTATGCGGTGGCGGACCGGCCGTACGGGCTGATCGAGGGAACGGTCCTCCGGGACGACGTTCCACCGGCAGATGTCGCGTGGCAGGCGACGCCGGGTTTCTGCTGATCTCCGCGGCTCCCCTTGCGCAGCAGCCACTATTTCATCTACTGTTGAATCAATATTTCAACACATGATGAAAGGGACTGAGATGGAGGACGCCGTCGAGGTCACCGGCCTCGTCGTCAAGCGGGGCGGGAAGGAAGTCCTGCACGGCTTGACCTGTTCGGTGAGCCGCGGCTCGGTCACTGGACTGTTAGGGCCGAGCGGGAGCGGCAAGACGACGCTCATGCGCTGCATCGTCGGCGTTCAGCTGGTAACCAGCGGATCGGTGCGAGTCCTCGGCGAGGAGGCCGGGGCGGCAGGGCTGCGCAGCCGGGTCGGCTATGTAACGCAATCGCCCTCGGTGTACTCCGATCTGACGGTCCGCGAAAACGCCCGCTACTTCGCTGCCGTCATGGGTACCGATGCCCAGGCCGCAGAGCGGGCCATTAACGATGTCGGACTGAAAAACCAAGCAGCACAAATAGTCTCGACGCTCTCGGGCGGAGAACGTGCGCGGGTGTCGCTGGCATGCGCCCTGCTCGGCACCCCCGAACTGCTGATCCTCGATGAGCCGACGGTCGGCCTGGATCCGGTGCTGCGCGAGGAGTTGTGGGAGATGTTCGCCGCCCTGGCTGCTGCCGGGAGCACGTTGGTGGTGTCCAGCCACGTCATGGATGAGGCCGGCCGGTGCGACCGAATCCTGTTGCTGCGGGACGGTCAACTGATCGCCGACGACAGCCCGGAGGCGCTCCGGCGCGCCGCGGGTACGGAGGACCTCGATCAGATGTTCCTGACGCTGATCCGGCAGCGGGCGGGGGTGGCCTGATGTCGTGGCGAATCACGTGGGCGACGGCGAGGCGGGTTCTCACCCAGCTGTCGCATGATCACCGGACGGTCGCGCTGCTGGTCCTGGTACCCAGCCTGCTGATGATCCTGCTGCGGTTCGTCTTCGACGATGACGCGATCTTCGACAGCATCGGTCTGCCGTTGCTCGGCGTCTTCCCGTTGATCATCATGTTCCTGGTCACCAGCGTGGCGATGTTGCGGGAACGAACCTCCGGCACGCTGGAACGGCTGCTCACCACGCCGATGCACAAGCTCGATCTGCTGCTCGGTTACGGCATAGCTTTCGCGGTGGCAGCTGCGATCCAGGCCGGCGTGGCGACCGCGACCGCGTATCTGCTCCTGGGCCTGGGCACCCAGGGTGCGTGGTATTGGGTCGTGGTGGTGGCGGTCGGCAACGCCGTTCTAGGCATGGCCCTCGGCCTGTTGGTGAGTGCCTTCGCCCGCTCGGAGTTCCAAGCCGTTCAGTTCATGCCGCTCGTCGTACTGCCGCAGTTCCTCACCTGTGGGCTGCTGATCGCCCGCGATCAGATGGCCGGTTGGCTGGAAGCGATCAGCAACGTGCTGCCGATGTCCTACGCGGTGGACGCTCTCAAGCAGATCGGAGCACAGGCTGACGTCAGCGGCACCCTGGTCCGGGACCTCACCGTCGTCTTCGGCGCCACGGTCATCGCGCTGGGCCTCGGAGCACTGACTCTCAGACGGCGCAGCGATTGAGTCCCACCGACCCCAGCCAGGTGCCGCCTCGGCTCCGCCCGGCCGCTCGGCCTCGGGGTCCTCGTCCCGGCGGCTCCGATACCCGGGCCGCGGTTCTCGCCGCGGCCCGGGAGGAGTTCGCCACCAAGGGTTACGACGGCGCCACCATCCGCGGAATCGCCACCGCCGCTGAGGTGGACCCCGCCTTGGTGCACCACTATTTCGGCACCAAGGAGAAACTGTTCGGGGCGGCGTTGGAGTTGCCGTTCAACCCAGGGGAGATCTTCGCCCGCGTTCTCGTGGGCGGGATCGACGGAGTCGGCGAGCGACTCCTGCGGGCGGCCTTCGCTGCTTGGAAGGACGTCGGCGCGAGGACCGCAGCGATGGCGGTTATCCGGACAGCGACGAGCAGCGACAAGGGCGCGGCAATGTTGCGCGAGTTCCTCGAACGAAACGTGCTGGAACGCATCGCGGCCGAATTGTCTCCGGACCGCGCGAAGTTGCGCGCGAGTCTGGTCGCCTCACAGATGGCCGGACTCCTCATGGCCAGGTATGTGATCCGCCTGCCGGCATTGGCAACCGCGGACGACGAGGAACTCATCGCCGCGGTGGCGCCGAACGTGCAGCGCTACCTGACAGGTGACCTCGGGCCCCGTCCGGTATGAGGCCGGCATCCGGAACCCGGCGCACATTCTCCGGAGAATGTGCGGTCTGAGTGCGTCTAGATGCGACTTTCTCTGCAGAATGTGCGGTCAGGTGTTGGATCGCAGGGTGAGCAGTAGTTCCGCTGAGCAGGATCGCGAGCTGGGCGTGGAGCCCGCCGCCCTCGAGGCGTGCCTGCGGGTACTTGCCCAAGTAGAAGCGCTGAGCTGCAGCGATCCGGAGCACCCGGATGCGGTTGCCGTACGGCTCGCCACAGCCAAGCTGTTCAAAACGGTCAAGGAGGCGAGGCGAGCGCAGCGGCGGGCGGCGGTCCTGGCCGCCGATCACGCCGTCACGTCAGCGACAGCGACGGCTGCGCCCGGCCGGCTCGACGACGAGACCCGGGGCAACACCCTGGTCTCGAATGCAGTGGGCGCCACCGCCGGCACGCTGCTGCGGGCGCGGGCCTGCTACATCTGCAAGAACCGGTACTCCGACGTCGACGCGTTTTATCACCAGCTGTGTCCCAGCTGCGCCCAACTGAACCGGTCTCGCCGAGACGCCCGTACCGACCTGACCGGACGGCGAGCACTGCTGACCGGCGGGCGGGCGAAGATCGGGATGTACATCGCCCTGCGCCTGTTGCGGGACGGCGCGCACACCACGATCACGACGCGCTTCCCACGCGATGCTGTGCGGCGATTCGCAGGAATGCCGGACAGTTCCGCCTGGCTGCACCGGCTGCGGATCGTGGGCATCGACCTCCGTGATCCAGCGCAGGTTCTGTCACTCGCTGAATCGGTCGCCGCCCAAGGACCCCTCGACATCCTGATCAACAACGCGGCGCAAACCGTACGACGCTCGCCGGGCTCGTACACACCGCTCGTGGACGCCGAGTCCGACCCCCTGCCACCCGGGCCGCTTCCCGACCTGCTCACCTTCGACCACGTCAGCGACGCCCATCCGGCTGCTCTGGTCGGTTCGATGGCCGAGCACCCGACCGCTCAAGTGCTGACCGAGCTCGCGTTGACCGCGGGATCTGCCTCGCCAGCCCGGATCGCCGCCAGGACGGCCATCGACGCGGGCGGGCTCGTACCAGACCTGCATTCGGTGAACAGCTGGACGCAACGGATCGGCGAGGTCGACCCGCTGGAGCTGTTGGAGGTCCAGCTCTGCAACACGACCGCGCCGTTCATCCTGATCAGCGCGCTGCGGCCGGCCATGGCGGCCGCCACCGCCCGGCGAAAATACGTCGTGAACGTCTCCGCGATGGAGGGTCAGTTCTCCCGCGCGTACAAGGGTCCCGGGCATCCGCACACCAACATGGCGAAGGCAGCCCTGAACATGCTCACCCGAACGAGCGCACAGGAAATGCTGACCACCGATCGCATCCTGATGACCGCGGTCGACACCGGCTGGATCACTGACGAGCGACCACATCCGACCAGACTCCGGCTCGCCGACGAGGGATTTCACGCGCCGTTGGACCTCGTGGACGGAGCCGCCCGGGTGTACGACCCGATCGTGCAGGGCGAGGCCGGGCGGGACCTGTACGGGTGCTTTCTCAAGGACTACGCACCTGCCGCCTGGTGAGGCCGGCTGTTTCCCTCATTCCGGAAAACGGCCACCCGCCGGAACGACGGTGCCCGCTGGCACCTGCGCCTCGCCGCCGACCAGGGCGATGTCGCCGTCACCGCCGACGCGGACATCGGTGCCGATCTCCACGCCTTGATCCAGGATGCTGCGCACCACGGTCGCTCCGGACCGTACGACCACGCCGTGCAGGATCACCGAGTCCTCGACGCGGGCTCCGGCTTCGATGCGGACGTCCGGCGAGATCACCGAGTGACGGACCGTTCCCGCGATGTAGCAACCGGCGGACAGGAGGCTGTTGTCGACGTCCGCGCCCTTCTCGACGCCTGCCGCGGCCGACCGGCCGCCCTGCGTCTGGATCCGCCATCCCGGCTCGTCGAGGTCGATCGGCGGCTCCGATTCCAGCAGATCCATGTGGGATTCCCAATACGTCGGCACGGTGCCGACGTCGCGCCAGTAGCCCTCGAAGCGGTGCTCGCGCGCTTCACCGGCCTGGACCAGCGCGGGGAGGACATGGTCGCCCAGATCCTCCAGTCCCTTCTCCTGGTCGACCTGCTTCGCCAGGTCGTCCAAGAGGTCCAGAACTCGGTCAGGGGTGAAGACGAAGACCTCGTTCGTCACGAGGTCACTCGCTGGCTCGTCGGGCTTGTACTGGTAGTCGGTGATCGCGCCGTCCCCGGCGACCTGGACGACGCCGTACCGGCCCGCGTTCGCCTTGTCCACCTGCGTGGTCACCATCGTGACCGACGCGCCACTGTCCAGGTGCCCTTGTGCGACATCGCGGTAGTCGAGCTTGTAGACCGCGTCGGCGCTCACGACAACGAGGGCCTCGGGTCCGAACTCCCGGATCATCGGCGCGTTTCGCCACAGCGCGTCGGCAGTGCCCTGGTGCCAGCCGCCCCGCTCGTCACCTTGGTAGGGATGCAGCACCAGCAGCCCACCTGTGGTGCGGTCGAGGTCCCATGGACGGCCGTTGGCCAGGTGATCGGACAGGGAGCCGGGGTTGAACTGCTGCAGCACCCAGACGTCGGCTATGCCCGCGCGTAGACAGTTGGACAAGGGGAAGTCGATCAGCCGATACATGCCGCCGTACGAGACGGCCGGCTTGGCCCGATTCTCGGTCAGTAGTTCGAGTCGGCCGCCGGCTCCGCCGGCGAGCACCATCGCGAGGATGCGGGTCAGCGCCAACCTAGACCTCCAGTCGGTTCAGCCCCCGCAGCCGAGACGATCAATCGTCATCGTCGTCGTGATCGTCGTCGTCATCGTCGTCGTCGTCGTGATCGTCGTCATCATCATCGTCGTCACCGGAATTGGGAACTGGTACGGGGGGCGGCGGTGTCATGGTGGGGGTCGTGGGCGCGGTGGTGGAAGGCTCAGCGACGGGCTGGTCCACCACCGATTGTTGCGGCGCCGTGGGAGCGTCATCGCTGCGGCCACCGTCAGCGAGGACAGCCGCGATCGGTAGTCCGGCGATCACACCGGCAACGCCCAGGGCCAGCAGGTTTCGCTTCATGGTCACCAGTTGGCCCTAAGTCGGGCGCAGGTTTCCATCCGACGTTGGTAGTAGGACCATCGTCCAGTTGAGAAGTGCCCTGGATCATCCGCACCCTCGACAACGTGACCATTGCACTCGAGCGCGCCGAGACACGTTCACTGACCCGACGCGCGCCACACCTTCAGGTGCCGCCGACGCGGGCGCAGCCCGGTGCGGTACTCGCCTTGATCTTTGCCGGCGCGGTCGCCGTGCTGTCCCTGTGGTGGGCCAACGCAGACACCAAGGCGACTTTGGGCGACTGGCCGACCGAAGTCGGCCGGATCAGCGGCCTCCTGGCCGGCTATGCCGTCGTCGTACTGCTCGCCCTGATGGCTCGGATTCCAGCCTTGGAGCGCGGGATCGGCTCGGATCGGTTGGCCCGCTGGCATGCTCTCGGCGGCCGGTACACGGTCACCTTTGTCGTCGCGCACGGCCTGTTCATCACCTGGGGATATGCCGTCACCTCGCAGACCGGTGTGCTGGTGCAGGGCAAGACCCTGGTGCTGACCTATCCCAACGTGATGATGGCGACGGTCGCGGGCCTGCTTTTCGTGATGATCGGCGTCACGTCCGCCCGGGCGGCGCGCAAGCGTATGCGGTACGAGACCTGGCACTTTCTGCACTTCTATACCTACCTGGCAATTGCACTCGCCTTCAGCCACCAGTTCTCGACCGGCAAGGAGTTCGTCGACAATCCGAGCGCCCGGATCCTGTGGTCGACGATGTACGTGGTCGTCGGGCTGCTCCTGGTCTGGTACCGCTTCCTGGCACCGGTCCGGCTGGCCTTCCGTCATCAGTTGCGGGTCACCGATGTCGTGCGTGAATCCGACGACATCGTGTCCATCTACATGACCGGGGTCCAGCTGCACCGGCTGTACGCCGAGCCCGGCCAGTTCTTCCGCTGGCGCGTGATGAGCAAGGGCATGTGGTACTCGGCGAACCCGTACTCGCTGTCGGCACCGATTCACCCGGACCTGATCCGGATCACGGTCAGGCTCAGCGGTGACCACTCGCGTGCGATGGCGGCGGTCAAACCCGGAACCTGGGTGTTCCCGGAGGGCCCGTACGGCGCGTTCACCGCAGGTCGGCAAAGCCAGCGCAAGGTGCTCCTGCTCGGCGGCGGCGTTGGTGTGACTCCGTTGCGGACCCTGTTCGAGACCCTGCCGGTCGCACCGGGTGACCTGACGATGGTCTACCGGGCCAGCCGCGAGACCGACATCATCTTCCGCGACGAGTTCGAAGTGCTGGCCGCCCAGTCCGGGCACCACGTCCACTTCCTGACCGGCACGCGGGGCGAACTTGGGTACGACCCGCTGGCGCCGGAGCGGCTGACCGAACTGGTCCCGGATCTGACCCTGCATGACGTCTACGTCTGTGGGCCGGACGGCATGGTGGCCGCCGCGCTGAGGTCGCTGCGCGCCGCCGGCGTACCGGAGCGCCGCATCCACCTCGAATCGTTCGCGTTCTAGTGGTCTCCTGACCATGAAACGAGCCGTATTCGCACTCGTGACCACGATCGTGGGCCTGATCTTGTTGCTGCGATACGAGACTCCTGCCCCGCCGGCGCTGGCCACGCCGGTCACCGGGTCAACGCCGGCGGGTGCAGGTACCACTTCGGCAGCCGGGGCGCCGCCGGAAACGGGGGCCGGTCCGGCGCCGGAAGCGGCGCGAACCTTGGTCGGGCAGACCATCGACACCGAACAGGGTCCAGTCCAGGTCCAGGTGACGATCACCGGATCGGCGGCGACCGGGATCACGATCAGCGACGTGACCGTGCTGCAGTACCCCAATGGCGGAGGTCGGGACACCGAGATCAACTCCGCCGCTCTGCCACAGCTCGTACAGCAGGCACTTGCGGTACAGAGCGCGGACATCCAGATGGTCTCCGGGGCGACCTACACCTCGACGGGCTTCATCCAGTCGCTGCAAAGTGCCCTCGACCAAGCATGACGACCAAACACCTCGAGCACGTCATGGGGACGGTGTTCTCCATCCATGTCCTGGACGAGGGCGACTGGAAGGCTGCCATCGCCGAAGTGGTCGCCGATCTGCACTGGGTGGACGAGACGTTCTCGACCTATCGATCGGACAGCGAGATCAGCCGACTCGGGCGCGGGGAGGTCAGGCTGCGGGACTGTTCGTCGGCCGTGACGGAGGTCCTCGGCCTCTGCGCCGACGTGCAGGCGGCCACCGATGGCTACTACGCCGCGACGATGCGTGGGGTGCTGGACCCCTCGGGGCTGGTGAAGGGCTGGGCCATTGCCCGCGCCAGCGCGACTCTCAACGCTGCCGGGGCGAGTTCGCATGCAGTCAACGGCGGTGGCGATATGCAGGTCGTTGGTTTCCGGTCCGGCGGGCGACTGTGGCGCGTCGGGATCTCCCACCCGTTGGAACCTGGCTGCCTCGCGACGGTGGTCGAGGGGCGCGATCTCGCCGTGGCCACATCGGGGGTGGCCGAGCGCGGCTGCCACATCATCGATCCACGGACCGGTCGCCCGCCGCACGGCTTGGCCAGCATCACGGTGACCGGCCCGGGTATCACCTTGGTGGACGCGTATGCGACGGCTGGGTACGCGATGGGCCCGGCTTCCCGTCAATGGCTCGAGGAGCTGGAGGGATACGAGGCGTTTGCGGTCGCCGAGGACGGAAGCGCCTGGGCCACCGCGGGGTTTCCGACTGCTGCCTCGCTCGTCTGATGGTGTGCGAGGTACGTTCCGGTGCGAGGATGCTGCGCGTCCCGCTTGTTCGGTCCCGGCAGTTCTTTCCCGCTCAGTAGCCGGGGGCGCCGCCGCCACCCGAGCCGCTATTGCCGCCGCCGTACACGAAGATCAGCACCACGGCCACCACGACAACGGCAGCGACCGCGAGGGCTACCCAGATCCGCTTAGCCGTCATGAATCGCCTTTCCAGACAGCAGATTACCGCTTGTCTGGTCACGCTGGGCTGAGAATCGGGAGGCCGGCTTCTAACCAGCGACGGGGCTTAGCCCCAGCGACCGGCGCGGCCCCAGCGTCCAGCTCTGCCCCAGCGGCCTGCGCGTGCGTTTTGTCCTGATGTGCTCATGATCGCCCCTCGGGTGCCTAGACTGACCAGTCTACTCTGAAGTCACGTCCTGCAGTGGCTAGCTTAGACAGGCAAAGTGGCTGAATCGGGTTGAAATGAGGAGGCACCTGAGAGTGCCGTCCCGGGCCCCCAGGCCGGGCCAGTACGCCGCCGGGGACTCGAACCCCGAACCCGCTGATTAAGAGTCAGCTGCTCTGCCAGTTGAGCTAGCGGCGCGCGCGTGCGCCTTGCCGAACGCCGCGTCAGGTCACAATATCAGCGCAGCTCATCCCATCCGGCGCGGCCATACGGGGAAGTCACAGCAGCGGGTTATCGTCGAAGTCTGTGGATCCGTCGGTGATCAACAGAGAAGTGGATCGGGGCGTTGAGAGCCGGACAGGACCTGGGCAGACGCTTCACTAGGGGCCTCGTACTGGGACTCGCGCTGATCCTTGCCGGGTGCACCGGTGACGGCGGTTTCGGAAGTCAGGCCGGTAACGGGGAGACCCCCGCGCAGCCACGGCCGGCACAGCTTCAGGTTTTGCCCGCAGACGGCCAGGTTGACATTTCCCCCGACAGCGCAATCCTCGTATCCCTCAGTTATGGCCAGCTGAACAGCGTTACCGTGACCGACGCCGCGGGCGTCGCGGTCGAAGGAACCATGGCGGAGGGAGCGGACGGCTCGAGCAACCCGCGTTGGGTGCCCACGGTTCCGTTGCTCTACGGCGCGACCTACACCGTTACCGCCGAGGCGACCGGCGAGGACGGGGGAAAGGTCAGCGCGACATCGACGTTCGGCACGGTCACCCCTGCGGTGCAGGTCTTTCCCGCAATCGGCCCGCTGGACGGCACGACGGTCGGGATCGGAATGCCCATCCGCCTCTTCTTCGATGCGCCCGTGCTGGACAAGGCTTCCGCCGAGCGCAATCTGCTGGTCACCACGTCAGTGCCGGTCGTGGGCGGCTGGAACTGGTTCTCCGACACCGAGGTCCATTGGCGGCCACAGGTCTACTGGCCACCGAACATCGAGGTGCGCGTGGACGCCAACATCTATGGCGTCGATCTCGGAAATGGCGCGTGGGGCAAGCTCGACCGCAGCATCGGTTTCACGATCGGACCGGCGCACATCTCCAGAGTCGACGCCGCAACGCACACCATGCAGGTTTTCGACGGCGGCGCACTGGTCCAGACCTACCCGATCAGCGCTGGCATGCCCGGCTTCGAGACCAACAACGGTGCCTACGTCGTGATCGACAAGAACCGGCACAAGGTCATGGACTCCACGACGTACGGACTGGCCTTGGACGCAGGCGGTTACGTCACGGCGGTCGAGTACGCGACCCGGATCTCTAACAACGGCACCTTCGTGCATGCCGCCCCCTGGTCGGTGGCCTCGCAGGGCATCGCCAACGTCTCGCACGGATGCATCAACCTGTCGAACGAGCGCGCGGCGTGGTTCTTCGACTTCTCCCAGATCGGTGACGTGGTCGAGGTGGTCAACGGTGTGGGAGATCTCGGCCCGTCGGACGGAGACATCTACGACTGGTCCATCCCGTGGGAGACCTGGGTGCAGGGCAGCGCACTCAACTAACGGCGCCCTCGGCTAGCGGCGCCACCCATCCGGAGGCGACCGGATGAAGCAGTGGGGTGAGTGACGGGACTTGAACCCGCGGCCACCTGGACCACAACCAGGTGCTCTACCAGCTGAGCTACACCCACCATGGCCTTCTCCGAACCCCGGAGAAGCAGATCCCGACGATACCGGAGAGCAGCCGGGGGGAGCACAGGCCCGGTGACGTGCCGGGGTGAGCCACCCTTACAGCAGCGTGGCAGCGATCTGTTGCGCCTGTTGCGTCGAGGGCCCGGGCGCCGGTACGAACAAGGTCTGCCGATAGTAGGCCAACTCTCGAATCGACTCCTGGATGTCGGCCAGCGCGCGATGTGCGAGCCCCTTCGCCGGCTGACCGAAGTAGATCCGCGGATACCACCGGCGGGCAAGTTCCTTGACCGAGGAGACGTCGATCATCCGATAGTGCAGATAGGCGTCGAGGTCAGGCATGTCGCGGATGATGAAGCCGCGGTCGGTTCCGATGGAGTTCCCACAGAGCGGTGCAGTGCCCGGCTGTGGGACGTATTCGCGGATGTATGCCAAGACCTGTTCCTGAGCCTGCGCCAGCGTGACCGTCGAGGCGCGGACCTCATCGGTGAGGCCCGAGGCGGCGTGCATCTCGGCAACCACCGGCAGCATGCCGTCGAGTAGTTCATCCGGTGCATGGATGACCAGATCGACTCCGTCACCGAGAACGTTGAGATCGCCGTCAGTGACCAGCGCGGCGATCTCGATCATCGCGTCCTTCACGAGGTCCAGGCCGGTCATCTCGCAGTCGACCCACACAAGGGCGCCAGGAACTGCCTTGTCCGCCACAACAAGGACCCTACTTGGCAGCTCCGACTAGATTCCGGCTCATGTCAGAGGTCACGCAGCGGATCGCACAGGGCTACATCTTCGACGGGCCGGCGCTGGAACTGGGCGCGGTGGTGCACGACGGGACCGTCGACCCGCGGGCGCGGATCAGGATCCTGCTGGCGATGATGAACCGGCACGGCTTGATCGCCGGAGCCACCGGGACGGGCAAGACCAAGACCCTCCAACTCATGGCCGAGCAGCTGTCCACCGCCGGTGTGGCTGTCTTCGCGCCAGACATCAAGAGCGACCTGTCGGGACTCGTCGCCCCGGGAGAGTCCAACGACAAGATCGCGCAACGAGTGACCGACACCGGGGACAGTTCGTGGGCTCCCACGGCGTACCCGACGGAGTTCTTCGCGCTCGGCGGAGTGGGTACGGGTACGCCGTTGCGCGCGACCGTGACCTCCTTCGGCCCGATCCTGTTGTCGAAGGTGCTGGGGCTCAACGACACCCAGGAGTCGGCGCTATCACTGATGTTCCACTGGTCAGATCAGAACGGGCTGGCCCTCCTGGACCTCGCGGACCTGAGGGCGGTGATCGGATTCCTGACCTCCGACGAGGGCAGCAAGCAACTCAAGGAACTCGGTGGGGTCGCCAAGTCGACCGCGGGCGTGATCCTTCGGGAGATCTCCGAGCTGGCCGCCCAGGGAGCCGAGGACTTCTTCGGGGAGCCGGAGTTCGACACCGCAGACCTCCTCCGGCTCTCCGACGGTGTCAACCCTGGCCGCGGAATCATCAATCTGCTCGAACTGTCCGACCTGCAGGACCGGCCGGCGCTGTTCTCGACCTTCCTGATGTGGCTCCTCGCCGATCTGTACGGCGACCTGCCGGAGGTCGGCGACCTCGACAAGCCCAAGCTGGTCTTCTTCTTCGACGAGGCACACCTGCTCTTCGACAACGCCTCGCCGGCCTTTCTCGACGCGGTCGGCCGGACGGTGCGATTGGTCCGGTCAAAAGGCGTCGGCGTCTTCTTCGTCACGCAGCGGCCAGACGACGTTCCCGACGACGTACTGGCCCAGTTGGGCAACCGGATCCAGCACGCGCTGCGGGCCTACACGCCAGACGATGCCGACGCACTGCGTAAGGCAGTCCGTACCTACCCGATCAGCGAGGATTACGACTTGGAGGAGGTCCTGACCCAGCTCGGTACGGGTGAGGCTGTGGTGACGGTCATGTCCGAACGGGGTGCACCGACTCCGGTCGCCTGGTGCCGGATGCCGGCGCCACGATCACTGATGGCACCTGCCCGGGCCGAGGTGGTTCAGACAGCGATCACCGGCTCGGCCTTGCACGCGAAGTACGCCCAGCAGATCGATCGCGACTCCGCGTACGAGCGGCTTTCGGCCAAGGTGCACGGGACCGCCGCTCCGGACACCAAGAAGGATGAACCACCGCGGCAAGACGAGCCGTCTGCCCGCCGCCGAGGCCAGCCGCGTGACCCCATACCGGAGCCGTCGATCGTCGAGCAGATCGTCCAGTCCGGCGCGTTCAAGTCGTTCATGCGCTCGGCCGGCAGCGCGATAGGACGACGGCTGTTCGGCACGGCCAGCCGCCGTCGCTGAGTGGAGCAGCCCGTGCCGTGCGTTGGCTGGGGTAGGAGTGGAGCGGCAGTTACCCTTCGATGAGGCGATGCAGGGTACGAGCAGGGGGCAACCGGTGGTCGAGCAGTCTGGCACGGGCGTGCTCGCCGGGGGCCGAGAGCTGTTTCGGCGGTATTGGGTTCGCGGCAAGCCCGGCCGCCCGACAAGCCAGGTCGAGCTGACGTGGATCTTCGGAGCCTGGCTGCTGGCTTTCGTCGGCAAGGTCCTCGGGTCGTCCTGGGACGTGTCGTGGCACTTCAAGTGGCTGCGTGACGATCTCGCCCCGCCGCATCTTCTGAATTCCTTGGGCACCGGTCTGGTGTTCGCTCTAGTGGTCTTTCACAGCTATACCGGCTTCGGCGTCGACAAGATCGCCTTGCGGTTGATGCAGTGGGGAATCGGACTGTTTCTTCTGGCGGTGCCGCTCGATCTGCTCAATCACGCCATCCATGGCCTCGACATCACCAGTTGGAGCCCGACGCACGTACTCCTCTATTCCGGTACGGCGGTCATGTTGACCGGGACGATCCGCGCCTGGTGGCTCTACGCGGCACCCGGCCGGATACGCAACGTCGTCCTGCTGGCCTTGTGGATGTTCTTCTTCGAGAACGTCCTCTTCCCGAACCAGCATCAGGAATACGGCGTCGTGTCACTTGGCCTGTTCAATCAGGGCCGGACGAGCGCCGAACCGATCCTGCTCGACTTCGCCCGCGAGCAGGGAAGCAGCCCGGCGGAGTTCATGTTGCCGGTCCCATCTTGGGTGCATCCCGCGTGGCTGATCTGCGCTGGCTTCCTCACTCTGGTCGTCGCGCGCAAGGTCACCGGCTTGCGGTGGACCGCGACGATGGTCACCGCTGGTTATCTGCTCTACCGCTTCATCACCATGGGCCTGCTCGGCGCCGCGGACTTCCCCACCTCGGCGGTGCCGGTGATGGCCCTGGTCGGTGCGGTGCTCATCGATCTGGCGGTCACCTTTCGGGTTCCTGCTTTGGTCGCCGGCCTTGTGGTCTCCTTCGCGACCTACGGCGCGGCGTGGCTGCAGGAGACCGTCTGGGTGATCCCGCCATGGTCGTGGTGGTCAGCTCTCCCTGTAGCCCTCGGCTTTGCGCTGCTGTGGTTCGGCGTCAACCGGATTCCCCGCGCGAAAAGTGACGATCCAGTGTCGACTCGTTACCCGGCCAGCGTTGCGGGTCCCGTCCCGTACGGGACCGGCGGTCCCGACAAGAATCCGGCGCGCGCAAGCGCTGACTCCCCCCCGGCCAGCGTTGCGGGTCGCGTCCGGTACGGGACCGGCGGTCCCGACAAGAATCCGGCGCGCGCAAGCGCGCGAACCCCCGCGGATGCTCCACTTCCGCGGAGCATCATCTAGCGTCCTCTCGTGCTCACCGTCGACGCCCCATCCTCAGGGACCGAGGCTGAGCGCGTGGCCCACCGCCTGTTCACCCAATGGGACAGCGGGGTGCGTGTGCTCGGCGGAGTCGCGGCGTTCCGTCCGTACCAAGACGCGGCGGGGCGGCGACAGTCCGACGTCGTCATCGTCGTGCCCGACGGCGTCATCGTTGCTCGCCTGGTGGGATCCCAGCGGCAGAGCGGGCCCATCATCACCCATCCCACCGGGGCCTGGACCATCGGTGGGGAGGTCATGCGGATCGTCGGCGGTGGCTCGAATCCATTGCCAGGCCTGTACGAGGCGCAGGAAACGGTGGCCGCCACGCTTCGCGCCAGCGGATTGGAACCCGGGCGGGTGGCCATGCTCGTAGCCGTCGGTTCCGGTGAGCCGGTGGAGCCAGCCGATGGGCGTCTGGCTGATGGAGTCATCGCCTGTTCGCTCTCCGAGGAAGGGCTTGCCGTTGGCGTCCGACGGGCGGCCGCTTTGACGGCCGCGGCCGATGTCCGGCAATGGACGACAGCCGACGTCAAGGCGGCGTTGTCCTCTATCGGCGCGACCGGCCGGGTGCCGGCCGTCGAGGAACTCAACGCCGAGGGCTTCATGTACTCCCCGTACGTGCTGCGCCGCCCGGATCTGGTGGCCGCCGCAAGCGCAGTCGCCGCCGCGGCTGCCGAGTCCACATCGATCAGTTCCGCATCCTCTGAGGAGGCCTCCGGCCGGGTCGAGGTCGACGACGGTGGGCCGCCCACGCAGGCAACCCGGGCCGACGACGACGACGACGAACATGCAGCCGATGTCGGCCTGTCGGGGCTGTTGAGCGCCGAGGGTGCGGCCGACCCGCCGCGGCCTGCTGCGATGCCGCCGATGTCCTGGGAGCCGCCGCGGCCAGCACCTGGTTACGCAGCGGAGTTCGACGAGGATCTCTATCCCGACCCTGCTCGCCCCGGGGAGGCGGACAAGCGCAGGTGGCCGGTCCGCGTGCTTGCCGTACTGGTGGGCCTGGTCCTCATTGGCACGGCGATCTATGTGGGCTTCCAGATGTTCCTCACCGATCCCGACGGTGGTGATCCGCCGGCGGCGCAGACCACCACCGCTGAGCAGACGACGGCGCCGGCGCCCGACACCCAGCAGATCTCCGACAACACCTACACGCTTGCACTGTCGCGCGACGGCGACACCTGCGCCGGTAATGCCAACGGTCAAGTGGGCGACTACTTCGACACGACTGACTGCACATCACTCGACCGGGAGATGTACACCACCGAGGTCAACGGGGTGGGTGTGCTGGTATCCGTCGCGCGGGTCACGATGCCCGACGAGGCCACCGCCTCGGAATTCAAGTCCCTCGTCGATTCGGATGGAACGGGAAACGTCGACGACCTGTTCGAGTCGGGGGAAATCATGCCGAACGGCCCCAGCGAACTGGTGCCGGAAGCCTATGACTCCGATCTCAACGGTGTCGTGGTGACGATCGTGGTCACCGGTTGGCTTGACCCCGCGGCTCCAGGTGAAGTAGCCGACCTCGAGGATGTCGCGACAGAGGCGCTTGCCCTGCAACCCCCGGCCTGAGCGGAGAACCAACGATGCGCTTGCTCGTCCTTGGGGGGACGGTCTTCCTCTCCCGGACCATCGCCGAGGTCGCGCGCGATGCCGGGCATGACGTCACCTGCGTCAGCCGCGGGATCTCGGGCAATCCGCCGGACGGCGTCGAGTTCGTCACGGCTGATCGCGATGAACCCGAGGGACTCTCGCCGCTGGCCGGCGCCGAGTTCGACGCGGTGGTCGATGTCGAGCGGCAGTCCCCTACCCGGGTGCGCCGGGCCCTGGAGGCGGTCGGCGCCGGGGCCGGCCATTGGACCTATGTGTCGAGCGGTTCGGTGTACACCGACCCGGTCACCACCGGTCAGGACGTGGCCAGGTCGCCGATCGAATCAGCTCCGTCGGAGGACTCCGACGAGGACGACCCCGAGCTGTACGGACCGTTCAAGGTCGCTTGCGAGGAGGAGGTGAGCAAGGCGGTCGGGGACAAGGCGTTCATCTGCCGGGCCGGCCTCATCGTTGGACCGCGGGACACTTCGGACCGGTTCGGCTACTGGCCGGCCCGGCTGGCCCGCGGGGGAGAGGTTCTGGTCCCGGGGACACCGGCGGACCTCATTCAATTTGTCGACGTTCGCGACTTGGCCGAGTGGATCGTGGCGGGTGCGCAGAACGGCGTCGTGGGCACGTTCGACGGCATCAGGCCCGCGCAGCCTTGGGGGGAGCTGCTCAGCGCCATGGTGGATGCGGTCGGTGCGCCCGACGTGTCGTTGACGTGGGTTCCGGGGGACTGGCTCATGCAGAAAGCGGTCTCGCCCTGGGCTGGTCCCGATTCGCTGCCGCTCTGGTTGCCGCTGCCGGACTATGCCGGGTTCATGAGCCGAGATGCTTCGGCATCGCTAGCGGCCGGGCTGACGACGCGCAGCACCGCGGAGACCGCGACCGCGGCCTTGGAGTGGGAGCGCACGCTCGGATTGGACCGGGACCGTCGATCGGGGATCACACCAGAGCGCGAGACAGAACTCCTTGCGGCCTGGCACGCCACGAACTGAGGCTCAGTCCGAGGTCGCAGCGGCCAGCGCCATCGCGGTGAGGATCTGGGCCATCGCATCGGTTCCGAGTTCACCAGCGCTGTGCGGGGTGGAGTTGATCAGTCCGAAAAGCGCATGGGCGCGGGCCCGGATCTGGGCCTGTCCTGCCTCGGGATGAAGTCGGGCCAGGACCTCCACCCAGACCTCGACATAGCGGCGCTGGAGCTGGCGTACCCGCCGCCGGTCGCGTTCGGCCACGTTGGCCAGGTCGCGGTCCTGAACGACGATCAGGGCGGGGTTCGATAGGGCGAAGTCGGTCTGCCAAGCGATCAGGCCGGCGAGCGCAGCGGCGGCATCGCCGGTCGCCTCTTCGACGCGAGCCTGACCGCCGGCCAGAAGGCGCTCGCTGATCCGCACCAGCATCTCGGCGAGGATGGCGTCCTTGCTCTCGAAGTGCCGATAGATGCCAGGCCCGGTGATCCCGGCGGCTGCGCCGATGTCGTCTACACCGACGCCATGGAAACCGCGCTCGGCGAAGAGTTGGGCGGCTACTCGGAGTATCTCGTCGCGTCGCGTGACCCGACGCCCGTTCGCGTCGTCGCGGTGTACCGCGGTGTCGGAGAGCGGGGCGGCCATGGGTCTGCTCCTGCGATCTCAGGTCGGGAAATCTGATGTCCGTCGTGGGGATGCCCGGCGGATCGGGTGGAATCTAGCCTTCGGTCACGGGTGGACCTCAGGTGTTAACCGCTGTTAACCTCGCCGGTGAATATACCGCCGATCCCGGATGAGGGGTGCTAGTGGACGGGCCCGTGTTGAGCAGCGCCGCCGACCCTCGGAGCGACGCGTTCTGCAACAACCGTGTGGCTCATGAACTGCTCATCCGGGATCTCGACGAGCAACTCTCGGCAGTTGGTGAGGGCGGCGGGGAGAAGGCTCGTAGTCGGCATCTCGCTCGCGGCAAGCTATTGCCGCGGGATCGGGTGGATTCCGTTGTTGACCCAGCCTCACCCTTTGTCGAGTTGTCTCCGCTCGCCGCCCATGGCCTCTACGACGGGGAGGCGCCGGGTGCCGGCCTGATCACCGGCGTCGGCCGCGTGTCCGGTCGGGAGTGCGTGATTGTCGCCAACGACGCCACCGTGAAGGGCGGCACGTACTACCCGCTTACCGTCAAGAAGCACCTGCGTGCCCAAGAGATCGCCCTACAGAACCGGCTGCCCTGCATCTATCTGGTGGACTCCGGTGGCGCATTCCTGCCGCGCCAGGACGAGGTCTTTCCAGACCGTGACCACTTCGGCCGGATCTTCTACAACCAGGCGATGATGTCGCGCGCCGGCATTGCGCAGGTCGCCGCCGTCATGGGTTCGTGCACCGCGGGCGGTGCGTACATGCCCGCGATGAGCGACGAGGCGGTCATCGTCCGCAACCAGGGCACGATCTTCCTCGGCGGACCCCCGTTGGTGAAAGCAGCAACCGGCGAGGTGGTGACCGCCGAGGAACTTGGCGGCGGAGACCTGCACAGCCGGACCAGTGGGGTCACCGATCACCTCGCCGAGGACGACGCGCATGCGCTGCAGATCGTTCGGCAGATCATCGGCACGCTCGGACCGCGAACCCAGCGCCCCTGGGATGTCATGCCCACCGAGGAGCCAGCAGTCGATCCGGAACAACTGCTCGGTGTGCTGCCGACCGATACCCGGACTCCCTACGATGTGCGCGAGGTCATCTCGCGGATGGTGGATGGCAGCCGCTTCGCGGAGTTCAAGTCGTTGTACGGGCAGACGCTGGTCACCGGTTTCGCGCGCATCCACGGCCATCCCGTGGGGATCATCGCCAACAACGGGATCCTGTTCTCGGAGTCCGCGCTGAAGGGGGCGCACTTCATCCAACTGTGCGACCGACGCAGCATCCCGTTGTTGTTCCTGCAGAACATCACCGGTTTCATGGTCGGCCGCGACTACGAAGCCGGGGGTATCGCCAAGGCGGGCGCGAAGATGGTGACCGCGGTGGCCTGCGCCCGGGTCCCCAAGTTGACCGTTGTGATCGGCGGGTCGTTCGGCGCGGGTAATTACGCCATGTGCGGCCGCGCTTACTCGCCCCGGTTCCTCTGGACCTGGCCGAACGCCCGGATATCGGTGATGGGCGGTGAGCAGGCCGCTTCCGTACTCGCCGAGGTCCGCCGCGACCAGAGCGAGAAGACCGGGGCGGAGTGGAGTCCCGAGGAAGAGGAGGCGTTCAAGGAGCCGATCCGGGAGCAATACGAGCGGCAGGGGCATCCCTACTACGCGACCGCCAGGCTCTGGGACGACGGCGTTCTCGATCCCCGGCAGACTCGAACCGTGCTCGGTCTGGCTCTGTCAGCCTGCGCCAATGCACCGCTTGACGGCGTCGGCTACGGCGTCTTCCGAATGTGAGGGGGTGAAGGACGTGACCACCAGCCACCCGGCCTTGGCCCGCGATGCCTCTAAGGCACCGCTGTTCGACACCGTCCTGATCGCCAACCGAGGAGAGATCGCGGTTCGCATTGCCCGGACGTTGCACGACCTCGGCATCCGCTCGGTGGCCGTCTACTCCGACGCGGACACTGGCGCCCGGCACACGCAGGTCGCCGACATCGCAGTCCACATCGGCGGATCGGCAGCGGCGGAGAGCTACCTGAACATCGACGCGATTCTGGACGCAGCCGGGCGAAGCGGAGCCCAGGCGATCCATCCGGGGTACGGGTTTCTCGCTGAGAACCCGGCCTTCGCCAGAGCATGCGAGGCAGTCGGGATCGTTTTCATCGGGCCGCCGGTCGCGGCCATCGAGGCGATGGGCGACAAGATCCGGGCGAAGCAGACCGTGCAGGCCGCGGGTGTTCCAGTCGTACCGGGCCGGCATGACCTCGGGATGGACGACGAGGCGCTCGTGGCCGCGTCGCACGAGATCGGGTTGCCGGTGTTGCTCAAGCCCAGCGCCGGTGGTGGCGGCAAGGGAATGCGCCTCGTCACCGACCCGGCCGATCTAGCCGATGAGATCGCCGGCGCCCGACGAGAAGCGCGCAGTTCCTTCGGCGACGACGCGCTGCTCGTCGAGCGCTACGTCGACCGGCCGCGGCACATCGAGATCCAGGTGCTGGCCGACAACCACGGAACCGTCCTGCATCTCGGTGAGCGGGAGTGCAGCCTGCAGCGGCGCCATCAGAAGATCATCGAAGAAGCTCCCTCGCCGCTGCTCGACGCAGACCTTCGCGAGTCCATGGGTCAGGCCGCGGTCGATGCCGCCCGTACGGTCGGGTATGTCGGGGCAGGAACCGTCGAATTCATCATCAGCGCGGACCGTCCTGCGGAATTCTTCTTCCTGGAGATGAACACGCGACTTCAGGTGGAGCATCCGGTCACCGAGCTGGTCAGCGGAATCGACCTGGTCGAAGCGCAGGTCAGGATCGCTGCCGGCCAGGCGCTCGGCCTCAAGCAGTCCGACATCACGATGACCGGGCATGCGATCGAGGCCCGGGTCTACGCGGAGGATCCGGCCCGCGGTTTTCTGCCCTCAGCAGGCAGGGTTCTGGATCTGCACGAGCCGAGCGGCAGTCACGTTCGGGTGGACTCGTCCCTGTCGATCGGCACCGTGATCGGTACGGATTACGACCCCATGCTGTCCAAGGTCATTGCCTGGGGGCATGATCGAGAGGCCGCCAGGCGCAGACTGCTCGGGGCACTGGCTGACACAGTCATCCTCGGATTGCGCACCAATGTGGGTTACCTGCGCGCCCTGCTGGCCGACCCAGCTGTTGTAGCGGGGGATCTCGATACCGGTTTGGTGGAACGTCGTGGCGCAGACCTCCTGGCACCCTTCGACGACGAGGTACTTGCCGCCGCCGCCCTGCTCCGACTGCTGGAGTTGGAGCCCATCTCAGAAGTTGTGGATCCCTTTGACATACCTGGTGGTTGGCGAATGGGTCAGCCGGCCTGGGCCAGCTGGCGAATGCAGATCGCGGGAGAGGCTCCGGTCACCGTCCGGGTCCGCGGCCGCGCGACTGCCGCGGAAATCGCCATCGGCGACGGAGAGGCCGTGCCTGCCTCCGCCCGCTGGGACGACCCCTACCTGCACGTCACGGTCGCGGGTCGGCGCTCCCGGTACGCGTATGCCCAGGACGGCGAAGTGGCGTGGTTCGGGCGCGACGGCGACGCGGTCAGCATTCGGGAGACCGACGCACTCGCCGCCGCCCGGCACTCCGATGACACGTCCGCCACCACTGGCGCGGTGCTGGCTCCGATGCCGGGCACCGTCACCCTGGTGCGCGCAGCGCAAGGTGACACCGTCGTGAAAGGACAGCCTTTGGTTGTGGTCGAGGCGATGAAGATGGAGCACGTGCTCACCGCTCCGATGGCCGGTGTCATGTCGGAGCTCCTCGTGGTGGCCGGTCAGCAGGTGGCCATGGACGAGCGGCTGGCTGTTGTCGTGGCCGAGCCGGTCATTGCCCCCACCGCTGAACCGAAGGAGGGCTGAGGCGTGCTGGACATTGCCCCGATCCGCGCCGAGGGACTGCCTGCCGAGGTGACGATCTACGAGGTCGGCCCGAGGGACGGGCTGCAGAACGAGTCGGCGACCGTGCCGGTGGAGGTCAAGGCCGAGTTCATCGCTCGACTGGCTGCGGCTGGCCTCAGGACCATCGAAGCCACCAGCTTCGTACACCCGAAGTGGGTGCCGCAGCTGGCCGATGCGACCGAATTGATCCAGGTGCTGGAGCGAATGCCGGGAGTGCGCTATCCCGTACTGGTCCCGAACGAGCGAGGGCTGGAGCGGGCCCTCGACGCTGCGATCACCGACGTCGCAGTCTTCGCCAGCGCGACGGAGAGCTTTGCGCGGCGGAACCTGAACCGGAGCGTCGCCGAGTCGTTGACGATGTTCGCGCCGGTTGTCAGCCGAGCTCGCGAGGCCGGGGTCGGCGTACGCGGGTACGTGAGCATGTGCTTCGGCGACCCGTGGGAGGGCACCGTGCCGATCGAGCAGGTCGTCTCGGTCGGCCGCGCCCTGCTCGAAATGGGTTGCAGCGAAGTGTCTCTCGGCGACACGATCGGGGTCGCCACGCCTGGCCGCGTCGTTGCCGTCCTCCACGCCTTTGCCGCTGCAGGAACGTCGGTCGGCAGCTTGGCGGTCCACTTCCATGACACCTACGGGCAGGCCCTGGCCAACACGCTCGCCGCCTTGCGTGAAGGGGTCACGGTGGTCGACGCCAGCGCCGGCGGCCTGGGCGGTTGTCCGTACGCCGAGAGCGCTACCGGGAACCTCGCCACCGAGGACCTCGTCTGGATGCTGCACGGCTTGGGCATCTCGACCGGCGTGGACTTGCAATCGCTGGTTGACACCAGCGTCTGGATGGCTGGGCAGCTGGGCAAGCCGAGCCCGTCCCGCGTCGTACAAGCCCTGAGTTCATCCTGAACCCGAAGATGTGAGAGGACGTTCGATGCTCGATTACCGACTCGATGCCGAGAGCGCGGCACTGCAGGCGCTGGTGCGTGAATTCGCCCGAGAGGTGGTCGCGCCGCAGATCGGTGACTTCTATGAGCGGGAGGAGTTCCCGTACGAGATCGTAAAGCAGATGGGCGAGCTCGGGTTGTTCGGGCTGCCCTTCCCCGAGGAGTACGGCGGCTCCGGCGGCACGTACTTCACGCTCTGCCTGGCACTGGAAGAGCTTGCCCGGGTGGACTCCTCGGTCGCCATCACGCTGGAGGCCGGGGTTTCACTTGGCGCGATGCCGATCTTCCGGTTCGGCTCGGAGGAGCAGAAGAAGGAATGGCTGCCGCGGTTGTGCAGTGGCGAGAAGTTGGGTGCCTTTGGACTGACCGAGCCCGGCGGAGGATCGGATGCCGGGGCGACGCTGACCACCGCGGTGCTGGAGGACGAGCACTGGGTGATCAACGGCACGAAGGCCTTCATCACCAACTCAGGCACCGACATCACCGGGCTGGTCACCGTCACGGCGGTCACCGGAAAGCAGGCGGACGGTCGCAAGGAGATCTCGGCGATCCTGGTGCCGTCGGGCACGCCCGGCTTTACGGTCTCGAAGAAGTATTCGAAGGTCGGATGGAACGCCTCGGACACCCGCGAACTGTCGTTTGATGACTGCCGGGTGCCGGCCGAGAACATGGTCGGAGAGCGGGGCCGGGGGTACGCGCAGTTCCTCTCGATCCTCGATGAGGGACGGATCGCGATTTCCGCCCTGTCGGTCGGGCTCGCCCAGGGTTGTGTGGACGAATCGGTGAAATATGCGGGGGAGCGCAAGGCGTTTGGCAAGCCGATCGGTTCGCATCAGGCGATCGCGTTCAAGATCGCTGACATGGAGACGCGTGCGTTCACCGCGCGGATGGCGTACTACCGCGCGGCGGAGAAGATGCTGCGCGGCGAGCCGTTCAAGCGTGAGGCGGCGATGGCCAAGCTGTACTCCTCCGAGATCGCTGTGACCAATGCACGTGAGGCGACCCAGGTGCATGGGGGATACGGGTTCATGAACGAGTTCCCGGTGGCCAGGATGTGGCGTGACTCCAAGATCCTGGAGATCGGTGAGGGCACCTCCGAGGTGCAGCGCATGCTGATCGCGCGCGACCTCGGGCTCTGACC
>JALZIX010000185.1 GCA_030860025.1 Actinomycetota bacterium | reverse complement strand
GGACCCGACCACGCCCATGGTGGATACCAGCCAGCGTGGTACGGCTGGTCCGGGCCGGCCGCGGGGTGGGGAGCCAGGTACGGAGCCGGGTACGGAGCCGGGTACGGAGCAGCGCCGACGGCTGGGTACGGCGCCGAGGACGCAGCCGAATCGGGAGCCGGCGCCGGGATGTACCAGCCGAACACCGGGGTGAGCGGCGGCGGAGGCGGACCGCCCGGTGGCTGAGCTTGCACCGACCCATTACCTCACGGATCGCGCACCCGCCCAACGTCGGCCTGCGATGTTGCCCGACCGGAGCGGCGAGACGAATGATCAGCCGCGGCCTGCCCGTCGGCGGCTCCTGAAAGCCGGCTAGCCCCCGGCCGCGCTCCTCAGCCGGTGCAGCGTTCGCTCGCGACCGAGTAGTTCCAGGGACTCATACAGCGGCGGCGAGACGGTGCGACCGCAGACGGCGACTCGAATTGGCGCGAATGCTTTGCGCGGCTTGATCCCGAGATCCTCCACCAAGGACGTTTTCAGCGCGGTCTCGATCTCGTCGGCTACCCAGGTGAGCACCGCATCGAGCGCGTCGGCGGCAGCTTTGAGAATGGGAGGGGTGGATTCGTCGAGAGCCTTCACTTCGCTGTCCGGCTCGATGCTGAACTCGTCCTCGGGGGTGAACAGGAAACGCAGCAGCCCGACACCTTCCGACAGCACGTTCATCCGTTCCTGAACCAGCGGTGCCGCGCCGTTCAACAAGCTCAGCTCCTCATCCGTCGGCGGATCGCCGAGCAGGCCGGCATGGACCAGGTACGGGCGCAGCCGAGCGGCGAACTCGGCGAGCGGCAATGCACGTAGGTGGGTCGCGTTGATCGCCTCCGCCTTGCGGACGTCGAAGCGCGCCGGGTTCGCGCTTACTCGGCTGATGTCGAAGGCGGCAACCATCTCCGCCATGGAGAAGATGTCGCGATCCTCGGCGATGGACCAGCCCAGCAGCGCAAGGTAATTGAGCAGACCTTCAGGCAGGAAGCCGCGTTCACGGTACAAGTCCAATGACGATTCCGGATCCCGCTTGGACAGCTTCCTGCTGCCTTCGCCAGTGACGTAGGGCAAGTGTCCGAAACGAGGTGCTCCTGTACCGATTTCGATGGCGGACAGCGCTTCGTAGAGCGCGAGTTGCCGTGGCGTCGAGGGCAGCAGGTCCTCACCCCGCAATACGTCGGTGATCCCCATGAGCGCGTCATCGACCGGATTCACGAACGGATACAGCGGCAGCCCGTTGGCCCGCACAATCACGAAGTCGGGAACCGACCCAGCCGCGAAACGGATCTCCCCCCGCACGAGGTCGGTCCAGACGATCTCATGATCGGGCATCCGCAACCGGATGACCGGAGCTCGTCCCTGCGCATGGTATGCGGCCACCTGCGCTGCAGAGAGTTCACGGTCGACGTTGTCGTAGCCCAGTTTGGGATCCCGACCGGCGGCACGGTGCCGGTTCTCGATCTCCTCGGCGTTGGAGAACGACTGGTACGCCGCTCCCGACCGCAGCAACCTCGCAGCGACGTCGGCGTAGATGCCAGCTCGCTCCGATTGCCGGTATGGCGCATGCGGTCCCCCGACCTCGGGTCCCTCGTCCCAGTCCAGGCCGAGCCAACGCAGGCTGTCCAGTAGATGGCGGTAGGAGGTCTCGGAGTCTCGGCTGGCGTCGGTATCCTCGATCCGAAAGACGAACGTCCCGCCGTGGTGTCGCGCATAGGCCCAGTTGAACAGAGCCGTACGGATGAGTCCGACATGGACGGTGCCCGTCGGGGACGGACAGAATCGAACACGAGCGGGCCGGTCGTCGGGCTTTGTCACGAGCCCGCGGCGCTGCGAGGCGATGTCGCGCCTTCCGGCGCTACCACGGGGTTGGGTAGGGTGCCCAAATTTTCGATGATGACGTCCACCCGTTGTCCAGGAAGTATCGGGCCGACCCCAGCCGGTGTTCCGGTCAGGATCACGTCACCTGGGAGGAGCGTCATCACCTCGGAGATGAAGGCGATGATCCTGGGTATCGAGTGGATCAACTGGCTGGTCCGGCCGCTCTGACGGACCTCGCCGTCGATCTCGCAGCGGACTTCGGCATCGGTGGGGTCGAACTCGGTATCGATCCACGGCCCGATCGGACAGAAGGAGTCGAAACCCTTCGCGCGGGTGAACTGCACGTCCTTCTTCTGCAGGTCGCGGGCGGTCACGTCGTTCCCGCACGTGTAGCCGAACACGCTGTCCATCGCATTGGTTTCGGTCACTCGTCGGGCACCCTTGGCACCGATCACGACCGCGAGTTCTGCCTCGTGGTGAACGTTGGACGACAGCTCGGTCAACCGAATGGCATCACCCGGGCCGATCACCGAGGTCGAGGGCTTGAGAAAGATCAATGGTTCAGCGGAGACGTCGGTGCCCATCTCGGCTGCATGAGCGGCATAGTTGCGCCCGACACCGATCACCTTGCTGGGCAGGATCGGGGAGAGCAGTCGCACGTCAGCGGGGTCGAACCGGGCACCGGTAAAGACGATGGAGCCGAACGGATGACCCTCGATCTGGGCCAGATTGCCGTCAGATTCGACCGTGCCGAAAGACATGCCCTGCGGATGGCCGAACCGGACGATGCGCATCTGCCCCAATCTACCTATGCGTGCGGTGTCGGAGGCCGAAGGTCAGGGCATCGACGAGGGCCTGCCAGGATGCCTCGATCACGTTGCCGTGCACACCGACGGTTGTCCAAGCGCCCGTTCCGTCCGTCGTCTCGATCAGGACCCGGGTCACGGCATCGGTTCCGTGCTTGCCCTCGAGGATGCGCACCTTGTAGTCGGCGAGTTCGAGGTGAGCCAGTTCGGGGTAGGGCTGGGTGAGGGCCGAACGTAGCGCTGAGTCCAGGGCGTTGACCGGGCCGTTGCCCTCTCGGGTCGCGATGATCCGCTCCCCGTCGACGAACAGCTTCACGGTGGCCTCGCTGATGACCGAGCCATTACCAGGGTCAGCACTGGGACGATGCTCGACGATCACGCGGTAGGACTCCAGTTCGAAGATCGGGCCGGCATCCACGCCCATCTCCGACCGCAGCAGCAGCTCGAAGGAGGCGTCGGCGGCCTCGAAGGACCAACCCTCCGCCTCCTGCACCTTGACCCGGTCGACCACCCGTCCGACGGCGTCCTCGTAGCCCTCGAGGTCGACCCCCAGTTCCTTGCCCTTGAGTTCGATGCTGGCGCGGCCCGCCATCTCGGTCACGAGGATGCGCATGTCGTTACCGACCACCTCGGGGGCGAGATGGTTGTACAGGCCCGGGGAAACTTTGATGGCGCTTGCGTGCAGCCCGGCCTTGTGTGCGAACGCGGAGGAACCGACGTAGGGCTGGTGGGTGTTCGGTGCGATGTTCGCGAGCTCGGCGATGGCGTGGGACACCCGAACGAGTTCGGTAAGGCACTCCGATGGCACGACCGGCCGGCCCATCTTGGTCACGAGTCCCGCGATGATCGAAAATGTGTCCGCGTTCCCGGCGCGTTCGCCGTACCCGTTTGCCGTTCCCTGTACGTGCGTGACGCCCGCTTCCACAGCGGCCAGAGTGTTGGCCACTGCGCACCAGGTGTCGTCCTGGCAATGGATCCCCAGCCGGAACCCGCCGCGCTGCTTCACGTCTGCAACGACGCGGCCGAGTCCCATGGGCAGCGAGCCACCGTTGGTGTCGCAGAGCACCCCGACATCTGCCCCGCCCCGGAAAGCGGCCTCCAGGACCCGCAAGCCATAGTCGGGATCGACGGCGTACCCGTCGAAGAAGTGCTCGCAATCCAGGAAGACCCGCCGTCCCGCACCCACCAGGAACTCGACGGTGTCGAACACCATCGCGAGGTTCTCCTCGAGGGTTGTCCGCAGGGCGCGCTCGACGTGCCGTACATCTGACTTGGCGACCAGGCAGATGACCGGTGTGTTCGCGGCGAGCAGCGCCTGCACCTGCCGGTCGGTTCGTACGTCCCCAGCGGCCTTGCGGGTCGAGCCGAAGGCGACGAGCTGGGCGTGCTTCAAATCCAACTCGTCCTGGGCGCGGTCGAAGAACTCGGTGTCCTTGGGCATGGCACCCGGCCAACCGCCCTCGATGAAGCCCACCCCGATGTCATCCAGCAGTCGCGCCACCGCCAGCTTGTCGTTCACTGAGTACGTGATGCCTTCCCGCTGGGCGCCATCGCGAAGCGTGGTGTCGAAGACGTGGAAGGAGTCGTCGGGCATGTTCGGTGGCGCCGGCGGTGGAAACTGGGGGCTCATGATGGTTGACCTCGATCGGTGACTCAGCAGGGACCGGTCGGCGCGCGGCAAACAAAAAGACCCCCCGTACACGGGAGGTCTGCGCGCAGGCCCGGAAGTGGGCGGTTGCGCGCTAGTCGATAATGGCCAGCAGGCTTGACATCGGGAGAAGTAAACCAGGACTCGCCTGATTCCCGCAAAGCGTCCGTCCGCTACTCAACCGCCGCCTTGCCGCAACGCGCGGCAATTCGATCGCCGATCTCGCCTGTGCGGCCCGGCGCAAGCCGATCGCGGGTAGCAAGATCATGGGCAACCGCGGACTCGAGCCGAGCGGCCTCATCGGTCCGACCCAGGTGATCCAAGAGCATTGCGGCGGACAGGATCGCCGCCGTCGGGTCGGCCGTCGCAGTACCCGCGATATCAGGAGCCGAACCGTGGACCGGCTCGAACATGCCGGGATTCGCACGGGTCATGTCCAAATTGGCACTCGCGGCCAATCCAATTCCGCCAGTAATGGCGGCACCGACGTCGGTGAGGATGTCGCCGAAGAGGTTGTCGGTCACGACCACGTCGAAGCGACCCGGATCAGTCACGAAGAACATTGCCGCAGCGTCGACGTGAAGGTAGGCAACCGTGACGTCCGGGAAGTCCTGACTCACCTGTTGCACGGTTCGCGACCAGAGCGCACCGGCATGGGTGAGCACGTTGGTCTTGTGCACCAGTGTGAGGTGGCGGCGGGGGCGCATCTGGGCGCGCTCGAAGGCGTTCCGTACCACCCGCTCGACGCCGAAGGCCGTGTTGAGGCTGACCTCGGTGGCCACCTCGTGTGGCGTCCCAGCTCGCAACACTCCCCCGTTGCCCGTGTACGGACCTTCGGTGCCCTCGCGAACAACGACCATGTCGATCGGCGGATTGCCGGCCAGTGGTCCGACCACACCCGGCCACAGGCGCACCGGGCGCAGATTCACATGATGATCGAGCTCGAAGCGCAACCGCAGCAGCAATCCACGCTCCAGGACGCCACTGGGCACACCGGGGTCACCGATGGCCCCCAAGAGAATCGCGTCGTGGCCGCGAATCTCGTCGAGCTCGGCGTCCGGCAACAACTCCGCGGTTCGGCGCCAGCGGGCGGCGCCCAGGTCGAAGGCGGTGTCCTTCAGGTCGACCGCGACCGCCCGAAGGGCCTTCAGTGCCTCGGCCGTCACTTCCGGCCCGATTCCGTCCCCGCCGATGACCGCGACTCGCATGGGCCTCAGCCTAGGAGACGTCCATTCGCTCAGCTCTCAGGCGCGGGGTTCAGGTGACCCCGGGTACCGACACGGTCTGCGCTCGCACGGCAGTGGTCGAATTGTGCGAGTGGATCACCAGGATTCCCTTGGGCCCACCGACGGCAACGTCAGCGGCCAGCTGGGTCGGGTTGCGCCGTACGTCGATCCTCGTGCCCGACCCGGAGACCACGAGCTGGGCTACGTCTCCGCCCGAGGAGAAGCTCAGCCCCGGAGTCAGCGCGTTGAAGGACATCCCACCAGCGACACTCGCACCGAACGGCGCGGTCCCGACGGTATCGATCGTGCCGTACCCGAAGGATGTGGCCTGGACACCGAAGGTGAACCGTGGGTCGGTGCCGGTGATCAGCGGCATCGACGAAATCGGGAAGGGCATCAGGACGGTGTCGTTGTCGAACAGGTTTGTGTCGACACTGCCCGGCACTTCGTTCAAGAACTCCGCCGCAAGATTGCCGTCCGGAGTCTGCATCAGGAACCCGGCGTTGGGACCGGTGAGGTAGGCGCCCAGCACGAGTTCGACATCGATGCCGTCAGCCCCATTGGCCAATCGGTGGGTGAATATCTCGTAGTCCGGGACGTTGTCTCCGTCCCCGTCGATGAAGACCGAGTATCCGATCACCGCATCGGGCGTCGTGAACTTGCCGTGCGCGGCGATCCCGAAGTACAGGTACCCGTCGCGTAGCCGGTTGCGCGGGTTCTGGATCAACGGAGCATCCGTTGCCACCCCGATGGCCTTCAGGTCGACAGACCGTTCCAGATCGGACTGGTAGCAGCCGGTGGTAATGGTCGGTGAGCACTTCGGCATCTGCGGGCTGGTGCCCAGTTGCTCGAACGCGCTGGTCAGTGAGACGTAGGAGTTCGGGTCACCCACCGGACCGTTGCTCACGCCGCGGCCGGACAGCGTCAGGCGCGCGGTGTTCCGGCTGAACGGCGACAACGCCTGGGTCAGGGTCGAGGACGGCTTGGCGTTGGCGTGCACCGGAACCCGTAGTTGCGGTTGCGTGGAACCGGCCGCACTCGCGGTGAACACGACGCGCCCGCTCGCGTCGGCCACGAACTGCCGCGGGAGCTCCCCGAAGCCGACCAGTGTGTCCTCCTGCGTGGCGCTCATTGTCGGATCCAGCGTCTTGCGCAACTGTGCGCGGTTGACCGTGATCGTCAACACGACCGTTGTGGAGCCGCCGGGCGCTATCGTGACCGAGTTCTTGTTGAGCGAGTACGACACACCCGGCTGGGTCGTGACCGCGTCGTAGGCGACCGCGAAGGTCTGCGCAGTTGTTCCCTTGTTGACGACGCGGATCGTCCGTTTCATCGTCGTGGTGTTGTTGACCGCTTCGATGACACCGAAGGATGCGCTCACCACGCCGGCTGCGTCCTGAACATAGGCGAGCACATTCGTGGTCAACGCGTCCAAAGCGTCGATCCGGCCGGCTCCCACGCGGTTTGGTCCGTAGATGTCTCCGGTGCGGTCCGGGCCGGTGTAGATGTCCTCGTTGGCGGTGTTCATCACCGCCGCCTTGACCTCTTCGGTGGTCCAGGTCGGGTGTGCCGAGCGGATCAGCGCAACGAGGCCGGCGGTTGTCGGGGACGCCATCGAGGTGCCGGAGATGCTCACGCCCTGGTTTCCGGTACCCGTTGCCGTGGAATAGGTGTTGACTCCAGGCGCCGTCACATCTGGCTTGACGCCATTGGCCTGCCGAACCCCGCGAGAGCTGAACGAGGCAAGCAGATCCTCCTGCTCGGGACTGATGGCGCGGGCCGCATCTTTGAGTTTGTCTCCGAACTCGATCGTCAGCGTCTGCCCGCCGGCCACCTGGTCCTCGAGGACCTCGCCGTCGCTGGCCCTGACCAGGATGCCTGGGATGACAGCGCTGCCCGTGATGCCGGTCTCCAGGAGGTCATCGTCGGAGACGATGACAAATCCGCTTGCTCCTGCGGCAAGTGCGTTGCCGCTCTTCGTCACCGAGCCGCACGCGAACCCAGCCGCCTGGATGATCAGGAATTTGCCGGTGTAGGCGCCGGGCGTGAGCGGCGTGCAGGCTGATGGGTCGTCACCTGGGATCGGCAGGACCAGGTTGCCCGCCACCCCGTTGGGGGTGGGCGTGGTGAAGGCGACCGAACGAAGGCCTGGCCGGATGTCGGGGTCGAAGAGATCCGGCTTGTTGACGATCCGCCAGCCGTCGAAGACACCGAAGCCGTCGTTGGAGGCGGCGACGGTGAGTGCCCGAGCCGCGTTGCCGGGCGATCCGCCGATGTCGAAGGTGTCACCGGCGTTTCCGGACGAAAGCACCATGGAGACGCCGAGTTCGGCGGCGCGGTTGACGATGACACTGTCTCCATCGTCAGGCAGACCGAAGTCTGAGCCGAGAGAGAGGTTGACTACGTCGAGATGGTCGTCGGTCACGCCGTCCTGGTTGGGGTCCATCGCCCACTCCAGAGCCAGGCCCGTCGCGTTGGTCGATCCCGCACAACCGAACACGCGCAAGGCGTAGAGCTGCGCCTCCGGGGCCATGCCTGGTCCGATCCGCATCGTGGTCAGCGGGATGTTCGCGTCATATCTACCGGCATAGGTCGTGCCGGCTGCGTTCACGCCGAACCCAGCCGCGCTTCCGGCCACGTGCGAGCCGTGACCGTTGCAGTCCATCGGGTTGCCGTCCGGATGACGCACCGGGGAGTAGGCCGGGTCAGCTGGGTCGGCGTTGTAGGCATCGCCGACGAAGTCGACCCCGCCGATGACCTTGTCGTTGGGGAAGATCGAGGC
>JALZIX010000167.1 GCA_030860025.1 Actinomycetota bacterium | reverse complement strand
GGCGTACGACGTCCGTTGAAGCTCTGCCCTCGATCCAACTGGAAGGAACCGATGACTGACTTCGATGTCGATGCCGAGTTCGACCGCCAGGTGCAGACCCTCGTGGACAAGGGCTACCCGGCGTTGGCCGGCATGGAGCTCGACGCCTTCCGGGATCTCGTCTTCCCCCTACGCCAGGTCGTACTCGACCGCAAGGCAGACCTCATGCGACCAACCAAGTCTCAGGTCCCCTTCGTCCTCGTCATCACCAAGGAACTGGTGCCTCCTACGGCGGCGATGCCGCTGACCGAGCTCAGCGACAGGATTGGCTTCGTGACGGACGGGTTCGACGACGTAGATCAGTTCGCGCCCATCGAATCAGTTGAGATCCCGGCTGGTGGCGCGTACATCCTGTTCGACGTGGACCGCGGGGCGGAGTACCTCGACGTACGACCCAACGACGCCCTGCGAACGATCACCGGGGCCGGCCGAACGCCACTCACCGTGGACGAAGGATCGCGTTCCTCGTGCAGTTCCCGGATTCACTCGAGAAGAACAACTGCTTCTCCCTGCTGGCCTCTCGAGTGGCCGATCAACGAGTCCCCGCCCTGTGGATCAGCAGGGCCCGACCGAAGCTCGGGTGGTGTTGGGCGGGCAACCCGCACACCTGGCTGGGCAGTGCGTCAGCGAGCCACCGAGCCGGCGTCACCACCTGAGCCCACCGCGCGCATCCCGCAGGCCCTTGGGACGTTATGCGCATAACGTCCCGCTGTGGGCCAGGAATCCGGGCGGTTATGCGCATAACGTCCCGGGATCGGGGTCTCGCTGAGGGCTCAGTCGTCGAACTGGTCGCGCAGGAACGCGGCAATCCAGCAGCCCGCAAGACTGCCGAGGAGCAGCACCCAACACCCCACTGCCCAGCCCTCCAGCGGATCGTCACTGGATCCGCTATCGATGTCGGTGATCCCGAAGATGTAGCTGGCCAGCAACAGGACCAGCGGCAACAGAATCGAGGCAACCAGCGCGACAGTCGCCGCCGTTCGATCCTGCCTGGCGGCGGCGGCGAGAAAGGCAACGATCGCCGCCAGCGCCGTCAACGTGAGTCCTGCCCCAGCGATCACCACGAGGGTCGGATGGTCCACCTCATAGTCGGAGTTGAGGCCGAACACCAAGCCGAGGACGGTGTAGCGCTCCGGCACATCAGCTTCGTTGTACCGGACCTGTGCGACTGGCAGGAACAGTCCAACCAACAGGCCGACCGCCGCGTACACGCCGTGTAGTCCAGCCGCCCGCCGCAGCCGAAAATCCAACTCGTCGAGGCGTCGTTTGTGCCGGCCCGATTCGGTGGCGGGGTCGAGCATGCCCGCACGTTACCGCCCGGGTACGGGCATGCGTCCCGCCACGTCCGAGGGCGTACGACAGGATGTCGAACGTGATGACGGCATGAGCGCCGAACCGCGGCGTACCGATCGGGTTCGATCCGCGCTGTCCACCGTGGCCGGGGTGGCCTGGCGCCTGCTGGTCGTCGCGGCAGCCCTGTGGCTCGTCATCTATCTCATCGGCAAGTTCTGGTTCGTCGTACTGCCGGTCGTACTGGCGCTGTTCGTCACGACCCTGCTCTGGCCGGTGACGCGGTTCCTCCGCGCCCACAAGTGGCCTCCGGCACTTGCCGCGATCGCTGTCGTCGTTGGTTTCCTGGCCGTGGTCATCGGTATCGGTGCAGTGATCGTCGTCCCCGTCGCCCAGCAGGCCGAGGACGTCGCCGAGGGTGTCGCCGGTGGCATCGCGTCGGTGCAGGAGTGGCTGTCCGGTCCGCCGCTTTACCTTGGGGACGACCAGGTCGGCAATGCGCTGGACGAGGGCCTGGCCAAGGCTCAGGAGAAGGCCGGCGACATCATCGGCATCGTCCTGGGTGGAATCAGTACGATCGGCAACGCGCTGATCAACTTGATCCTGATCCTCACGCTCGTCTTCTTCTATCTCAAGGACGGACCACGCTTCCTGCCGTGGCTGGAACGCCAGACCGGGAGCCGCGCAGCCCCGCACGTGGCTGAGCTCGGCAGGCGCTACTACGCGATGCTGTCCAGCTTCACGAACACCCAACTCATCGTCGGGTTGATCGATGCAGTCTTCATCGGCATCGGCCTACTACTGGTCGGGGTCCCGCTCGTCCTGCCCCTGGCCGTGCTCACCTTCATCGGCGCCTTCGTTCCCATCATCGGCGCTTTCGTGGCCGGTGTTGTTGCGGTGCTGGTGGCCCTGGTCAGTCAGGGCTTCACCGCCGCGTTGATCGTCGTGGCGATCATCGTCGTCGTGCAGCAACTCGAGGGAAACGTCTTCGCTCCGGTCCTACAGGGCCGCAGTCTCAAGCTGCATGCGGCGGTTGTCATCCTCGCCATCACCGCCGGCGCCAACCTGGCCGGTATCACCGGTGCCTTCCTGGCAGTTCCGATCGCGGCCCTGATCGCGATCACGTGGCGGTACGCCCGCGAGCACCTGGCCGGTGACCCCGTCCGCCATGACCCCAACCGCGATGTCCCCGACCGGGACTCGGCTAAGGATGCCCAACCAGACCCGTCATGACGCCCGTTTGCCTGCGCTGTCTCCGTTCGGCTGCAGACCGCCGTTCGGATCGACCGACCCGCCCGGGGCATTCTGTGCGAGGAGGTGCAGGACCCGCCGCAGCACGGTGTGCAGGTCACTCTCGGCGTTCACCCGGCCACCCGGCTCGTCGGCCTCGAGGGGTTCGAGCGTCCGTAACTGGCTGCGTAGTAGGGACGGCGGCATGAAGTGGCCCGACCGAGCCTTCATCCGCGCCTGCAAGGTGGCCGGAGCAGCGTCGAGTTGACAGAAGCGAACCGACGGATGACCGTCACGCAGCAGATCACGGTATTGCCGTTTCAGGGCTGAGCAGGTCACGACGCTGCTGAGTCCGGCCCGTTCCTGATCGCCGATCCAGTCCGCGATCAACTGCAACCACAGCCAGCGGTCATCGTCGGTCAACGGTAGGCCCGAGCGCATCTGCTCGACGTTGTCCGCAGAGTGGAAGTCATCGCCCTCCACCATCGTCCAACCGGTCGACTCGGCAAGCGCCTGCGCCACGACGCTCTTACCGACCCCCGAGACGCCCATCACGATCACGGTGGTCGGTTGTGCCGCCTTACCCGCAGGTCTCGAAACGGTCACGGCGCAAGACGCTAGGGCGAATCCACCGCATGCCGCTACCCATCGCCCGGACTTTTCAAGATCAGTCGTTGGCCAGGGCGTACCCCGCCTCGTCGACGGCGGCCGAGACGGCCGAGTCGTCGAGTGGGGTGGTAGCGGTCACGACGAGCCGGCCCGTCGCCAGGTCCACCTGTACGTCGGTGACTCCGGGCAGCGCTTGGACCTCGCCGGTCACTGCGTTCACGCAGTGCGCACAGGTCATGCCGGTCACTTGGTAGGTCTGGCTGCTCACATCGACTCCTCGTTCGAGACCCGGCCATCCGTTGGCGGTGCGGTATGCCAGGAATATACCCCAGGCGGGTATCCGATCCGATCTGAGGGATCAAAACCGGGGGGGTGCGCCCGGCTCGGTCGGGAGGCCAGCCTCGACCCAATCCTGGATGCCGCCGGCGTACTTCCGAATGTTTCGGTACCCCAACTGTTCCAGCTTCTGCGCCACCTGAGTGCTGTTCTGGCAGGCCGGATTCGAGCAGTAGGTCACGATGGCGGCTGCTTTGTCGGGCAGCAACCGGCCAGCCTGGTGCTCGACATCCTCGGCGATGAGGTTCAGTGCACCCGGGATGTGCTGCTGGCTGTAGTAGGACTCGGGAAGTGCATCGATGGCGGTGATGGTGCCGGCGTCCAGTCCGGCTTTGAGTTCGTGTCGGTCAATCGTGGTGGTCACGAGATGTCCCCAGCTTCCGTTATGTGACTAATCGGACTAGAGTCCGCTTCATGGGTCGGGACGTTAGCGGACTAGAGTCCGATTCGTCAACTCCGGGCGCTGAGGACTTCGCACCTCCGCGATCTGGGCACTCAATCGAACTGCCGGTATTGGAGCGCGGCGTTGTTCGCGAGCGCGCCGATGCCGCGCGGAACCGGCTGCGCGCACTGGCCGCCGCTGAGCGACTGTTCACTGCCCGGGGCGTGGCCGGCGTGACCATGGACGAGATCGCCGCCGAGGCCGGTGTCGGCAAGGGAACCTTGTACCGGCGCTTCGGGGACAAAGGCGGCCTGGCCGTCGCCTTGCTCGATGAGCGGGAGCGCGAACTCCAAGAGCGGATCCTGACCGGGGACCCCCCGCTGGGGCCCGGTGCCCCGCCCGCAGACCGAGTGACGGCCTTCATTCGGGCGTACCTGGATCTTGTCGCCGCGCAACTCGACCTGATGCTGATGTCGGAGACCAGTAGCCCGGGGGCTCGACTCCGTACCGGCGCGCACGCCTTCTGGCACCAGCATTGCCGCTACCTGCTCGCCGAGGCAGGCGCTGCCGATCCGGACCTGCGTGGCCGCCTTCTGCTCGCTGCCCTCTCGGCCGAACAGGTGAGTCATTGGCTGCACACTGAGCGGCGTGACATCGCCGACCTCAGCGGTGCCCTGTCGGCGGCCGCGATTGCTCTGACCGCCCGATGATCCAGGGCGTCGCGAGTGCAACCTTTTCAGCCGCTGAGGCGTCTTCCGATCATGACCCGGCCTTTTAGCGGAAGCACGACTGGCCGCGCGTTGCGCGGCTTCGCCTGCGTCGTCACCGCCGTCGTCACCGCCGTAGTCATCGCCGGCTGCGCCAGCGTCCTGGAGGGAGCCGGCAGTGGCGGCGGTGCGACGGACCAGCCCGGCTCGACCACGTACGACCATGCGTCCGGGCCACAGGACGTGCTCGTGTCGGTCAAATCCGACGGCGGCTACTCGCCGGTGGAATTCAACCTGCGCAACACTGCGGAGTTCACGCTGCTCGGTGACGGAACTGCGGTGGTCCTGGGCCCGGTGATCGAGCTCTACCCTGGACCGGCGATCAATCCGCTGCAATCGTCGCCGCTCGCCGAGCAGCAGATTCAGGATCTGTACGCGGCCGCTGACCAGGCGGGGCTGCTCGACGAGGAGATCGACTTCGGCGAGCCCGGAGTCACCGACATGCCGTCCACAACGGTCAGCATCACGGTCGGCGATCGGACCGTCCGGCAGTCGGCGTACGCGCTCGGCTTCAGCGACGATCCCGCAACTGGCCTGAGCGACTCCGAGATCGCCGCCCGCGAGGCGCTGCAGGGCTTCATCGACACTGCGCACGCCATGGTGGATGACCAGCCCGAGCCGTACGTGACGAGCGCGATCGCGGTCTTTCGGTTGAACCCTGCCGAGACGACTGCCGATCCCGAACTGGCGCAGGAGCCGCTGGTGTGGCCGATCGCGACCGCGCCGCCGCCATCCTCTGACCCTGCCAGGGCCTGCGCGGTCGTCACCGGAGGGGAAGCCGCCCAACTACTTGAGGCTCTGCAAGCGGCCAACGAGCTGACCCCCTGGCTGGTGGGTAGCGACCCCCCGGCCTACTTCGCCTTCCGCCCACTCCTGCCCGACGACCCCGGATGTGAGCAGTGATCCGCCGTGCGGCTGCCTCGACGGGGAACACGAGGCCCGGGTCGGCAATTTCCTCCATCGGGGCGATCATCACGACCTTGCTGTTGTCCGGCTGCGCGAACGTCTTCCAAGGCGACGACGGTGGGGGTGGCGGCGGCGGTACGGACGGTCCGGGCGCACGGCTGTACGACCACGCGGCCGGTGTCGAGGACGTGCTCGTCTCGATCACGTCGGGCGGCGGGTTCGTACCGGTGGAGTACAACCTGCGCAACCTCCCGCAGTTCCTCCTACTCGGTGACGGAACCGCGATCGTCGGGGGCGTGACGATCGCGATCTACCCGGGGCCAGCGCTGCAACCGCTGCAGTCAGCAATCCTCAGCGAGGGCCAGATCCAGGAGCTCTTCACCGTTGCCGACGACGCGGGATTGCTGGCAGGTGAGATCGACTTCGGCGAGCCGCCCGTCGCCGACGCGCCCACCACAACGGTGGAGATATCCGTGGACGGCCGTACCGTCACGCAGTCGGCGTACGCGCTCGACTTCAGCGACGACCCCTCCTTCGGCCTGAGCGAGGCCGAGATGGCCGCGCGAGCCGGGCTGCAGAGCTTCATCGAGACTGCGCAGGGCATGGTCGGGAGCGCCAGCGCGGGGTACGAGCCCAACGGAGTGGTCGTCTACCGGCTCGGTCCCTATGAGGGTCCGCCTGCCGATGAACCGGAACTCGACCAGCCGCCGCAGACCTGGCCGATCGAGACCGCGCCCGCCGTACCGACCACAACGGAGCCGGGCGCTGCCACGTGCGTCGTCGTGAGCGGTCCTGAGGTCCCTACCCTGCTCGCCGCTCTTGCCGAGGCCAATGAGCTGACTCCCTGGTTGATCGGCTCCGATCCCCCCGCCCGCATGGTGTTCCGCCCGCTCCTGCCCGGGGACCCCGGCTGCGCGGGCTGATCCTCCGATCTCGGCTAGACGCTCACCGTCTCCCGGGCTGGCTGCGCCGGTGACCCGGACTCGAGAATCCCGCGAACGAGCGTGGCGTCCATCAGGATCGCGATCGTGAGGCCGAGGCCCATCAAGCTTGATGGAGGCTCAGCTTCACGCTGCGGCTGGTCAGTTTTCGACGATGTCGCGGGCGTCTGGTAGGGAGCGCGCGAGCCGGTCGAGTTTGGTCACTACCAATGTGTCGCCAGCACGGCAGGCGGCGAGCGCCTCACGGAGACCCGGTCGCTCGGTCGGCGCCGGTCAGGCCGTGATCGACGTCGATCCGTTTTGGTTCCACTCCGAGGCCCCGGAGGGTCTCGCGCTGCCCGGTGAGGTCCTGCTGATTGGTGGAGACCTGGGAGTACTTGATAAGCATCCCGGCACTCGGTGAGTGTTGCGGTTGCCGCCCCTTGACCGGGCCTTTTATCGGGCGTGTCTATCGGCCACGCCCGCCCTTCTGCGGGCGATCACTGTTGCGGGACCGGCAGCGTGCCCGTTTGAGGATCGATGAGTGGCTCGGGCTGTGCTGCGTCAGGAGGTTCTCGGAGAAGATGTGGTGAGGATGTCGAGACGGGCCTGGCGGCTCCGTCCCAGGGGCAGATGCGGCCACCGCGGCCGTACCACACCAAGGAGACCCGGCATGACGAAGTATCTGCTTCTCAAGCACTACCGCGGCGCCCCCGAGGCCGTCAACGACGTTCCGATGGACCAGTGGACCCCGGAGGAGATCGAGGATCACCTGCAGTTCATGGCCGACTTCGCCGCCCGTCTCGAG
>JALZIX010000154.1 GCA_030860025.1 Actinomycetota bacterium | reverse complement strand
TCGCCGGTCGGGCCGGGAGAAGTTGCACTTCCTGAACCCGGTGCCGATCCGGCTGATCCACAACCGCTGGATCGACAAGTACAACGAGCGCCAGGTGTCGGCGCTCGCCGATCTGAAAGCCCAACTCGAGGAGCAATCATGACCAGCAGCACCGTTCAGACCACCACGACTCAGGTCTACCGGGTCTACATCAAGACCAGCGCCCAGGCGATCTGGGACGCGATCACCCAGCCGGAGTGGACCAACCGGTACGGCTACACCGGGTATGTCGACTATGACCTCCGCCCTGGCGGTCACTACAAGGTTCGCCCCGGTGAGGAGTTCAAGTCCGCGTCCGAAGCGATGGGCAATCAGCTCCCGGAGATCATCATCGAGGGTGAAGTGCTCGAATCCGATCCGCCGCACAGGCTGGTGACCACCTTCAAGATGCTGATGGACCCCGAGATCGCCAACGAGGAGACCACCCGCATCACGCACGAGATCAAGGAACTGGACGGGTACTGCTCGTTGACGCTGACCCACGAGTTGGACGGCGCGCCCAAGCTCGCGGCCATCCTCGCGGGTGCTCAGGAGGAGTACGGCGCCGGTGGCGGACACGCCTGGGTGCTCAGCGACCTCAAGTCCCTGCTGGAGACCGGCAAGTCGTTCATCAACAGCTGAGCCCGGGACCCCACCGAGGTAGAGCGCGCCCGACCCCCGAAGTTTGCATCGCAACCGGGGTTGGGCGCGCTCTACCTCGCTAGAAGCCGGAGTCGCCGACCTCGGGGTGGTTCTGCTGGACGACGTCGTGGATCGCATCGATCGCATCGACGCCGCCGACCGCGCTGTTGGACAACATCGCGACGTCCAGCCTGGCGGCGGGGTAGTACCGCGAGATGCCGCAGGCGCCGGCGTTGATCCCGTCCTTGTAGTAGCTCCGGACCGTGCCATCGGGGTCGCGGACGAACTCGAGCCCGAACCCGTACCAGATCTGAGCCGACTTACCCCAGCCAACGCGCGCCCCGGCTTCGCCCGGCCGCTCAACCTGACGTTCGTGGTGCATGACCTGCGGGGTCAGGAACGCCTCGGTGAGCTCCGGCGACAACAACCGCCCCGCTCGTACGGCCTGTTGGAAGCGCACCATGTCGCCAGCCGTCACGTGTGCTCCCCCGTCCGGCGAGCCGATCGCCGGATAGCTGTAGATGTTGGACTTCCAGCCCGTACGAGCGCCGGACTCGTCCACCACCGGGTCCCAGCCCTCGGCAACATCAGTTACCGCATCCCGGCGGTCGAAGAATCCGGACGATTCCATCCCGGCCGGTGCGAAGACCGCGGACTTCACCTGCTCGCGGTACGACGTCCCGGTCACCTCTTCGATCGCCAGTCCGACCAGGATGTAGCCGACGTTGCAATAGCGGCATCGCTCACCGGGGTTGAAAAGCGCCGGCTTGTAAGCAAACTGAGCCAGGAAGTCGCGCGTCTGGATCACGGAGTTCACCGGCCTGTCGACCCACAGCGCCTCGTAGTCCTCGCCGGCCTCCTCGTCAGCGTCATCGGCAAGCCCGGCGGTGTGGGTCAGCAAGTGCCGCACCCTCACCTCAGGAGAGATTGTCGTGCCGGCCAGATCGACGATCTCAGTGATCGGCGCGTCCAGAGACAGTCGCCCCTCGCCGACCAACTGCAGCGTGGCCACAGACGTGAATAGCTTCGTGATCGACGCCGTGTCGAACCGGGTCTCCATCGTGTTCAGCACCGGCCAGCGGCGAGAAGCCGGACCGTAGGCACCAGCGAAGAGCGTCTCCACGCCTCGCTGCACGAGCACCACCCCGGAGAACTGCTCGTCGCCGGCACGGCTGCGCAACCAGTCATCGAGCCCGGCAAAGGCCGACAGGCCGTCCGCCTCCGGCGCCGCTTCCATCCCCAGACCGTAAATGCCGCGTCACCAGGATTTCGATCCCGAATCTATGCGGCACAGCCAACCCGCGGCGCGTGCCGCACATGTCACTACGATCGCGGCGTGATGACCCGAAGCGAGCGGATCGAAACCAGCGAGGGAGCCTTCGAGGCACACGTTGCCATTCCCGCCTCCGGAACCGGGCCGGGGATGCTGTTGATCCACGAGATCTTCGGCGTCAACGAGTACGCCAAGGACGCCGCCCGGCGGCTGTCTGAGCTCGGCTACGTCGTACTCGCCCCCGACCTGTACTGGCGCACCGAACCGGGGCTGTCGCTCAGCCACGGTGGGGACGACCTGCAGCGGGCGTTCGCCGCGGTCGCGAAGCTCGACTTCGCCGCGGCCACGGAAGATTGCCTCACGGCCCTCGCCGCACTTCGTTATCTGGCAGAGGTCTCGGAGGCCGGCGGGCGCGCAGGTGTACTCGGCTTTTGCCTCGGCGGAACGCTCGCCTACCAGGTCGCGGTGCACGGCGACCCTGATGTCGCCGTCGTCTACTACGGCTCGGGGGTCCCTGACGCGCTCGACGACGCGGTTTCCATCTCCTGCCCCATGCTCATGCACTGGGGCGGTGCTGACCCCTACATCCCGCGGGAGAAGGTCGACGCTGTCGCGGACATGGCTGCCGGGTACGACAACATCGAGTGCCACGTCCACGAGGGCGCGGGCCACGCGTTCGACAACAACTTCGCAACCCAGTTCCACGATCCGGCCGCCGCGGCTCGCGCCTGGGAGATCACCAGTGCGTTTCTGACCCGCACCCTGCCGCCAGCCTGACCGCGAACTCCGCCTGAAAGCCGTTCCACCCCGGCCCGGTCCGCGGACGATCCGTTGAACGGCGCTCTGATCAGTCCTCTGGCGGTGGTGGATCCTCCGGATCCCCGGGGTCCGCGGCGCCTTCTCGTTCGTCCCGGGCCGCCCACTCCAGCAGGGTCTCCAGGGAGAACACCGCCTCGTCGATGCCCTCGTGCAGGTCGCCGAGCCTTTCGAACCGCGCGGGAACCGTGACGATCGTGAAGTCCCGAGGATGCGCGTCGTCGATCTCATCCCAGGTGATCGGGGTCGAGACGGTGGCCTCGTAATTGCCACGCACCGAGTAGGCACAGGCGATCGTGTGGTCGCGAGCATTCTGGTTGTAGTCCACGAAGAGCAGCCGCGGATCGCGGTCCTTGCGCCACCAGGTCGTGGTCACGTCTTCCGGCGTACGGCGCTCGACCTCGCGGGCGAAGGCCAGGGCGGCCCGGCGTACGTCGGAGAATCCCCACTCGGGCTGGATCCGGACGTAGATGTGCATGCCCTTGCCACCCGAGGTCTTGGGCCAGCCGACCGCACCGAGTTCATCGAGCACCTCATGGGCGACGTGAGCCACACGGCGGACCCGGTCGTACGGACAGTCGGGCATCGGGTCGAGGTCGATCCGCCACTCGTCGGGCCGTTCGGTGTTGGCCCGCCGTGAGTTCCACGGATGAAACTCCACTGTGGACATCTTCACGGCCCAGATCACGCTGGCCAGTTCGGTGACGCACAGCTCGTTGGCATGCCGGCCGTACCGGGGGAAGTCGACCCGCACGGTCTCCAGCCACGGCGGCGCCCCGTGCGGCACCCGTTTCTGGTGCACCTTCTCGCCGGCAACGCCCTC
>JALZIX010000144.1 GCA_030860025.1 Actinomycetota bacterium | reverse complement strand
ACAGCCGTGCGCGGCTCGACGAAGGCTTCGACGCCCTGTCGGGTGGCCGCGAATGCTTCGAGGTGCGCAGTATCGGCGTTGCTGGACTCGCGCAGCGTGCCCGGTCGTTTCTTGCGGCCAAACAGAGCCACGAGGGCCTCCCCATCATCTCAGGCCCTCCACGATAGGGCCGAAGCCACGCGGGCGGCGACAGTGGCAGGATGGGCGACCGGCGACAGGCGAGGCCAACACTGGAGGTGCACGTGAGCGGTCCGAGCACAAGCCCAGCAGATCTTGTCATCCTCGGCGGCGGATCCGGCGGGTACGCTGCGGCGTTTCGGGCGGCTGAGCTCGGCATGTCAGTGGTCCTCATCGAGAAGGACAAGGTCGGCGGCACATGCCTGCACCGCGGCTGCATCCCCACGAAGGCGCTGCTGCACGCGGCCGAGGTCGCCGACAGCGCGCGCGAGGGTGAACAGTTCGGCGTCAAGACGTCACTCGCCGGAATCGACATGGCCGGTGTCAACGCCTACAAGGATGGGGTGACCGCTCGCCTCTACAAGGGCCTGCAGGGCCTGGTCATGGCTCGCAAGGTCGCCTACGTAGAGGGCGAAGGCCGGCTCATCTCGCAGACCGCCGTCCAGGTGGGTGAGCAGACCTACGAGGGACGCCACATTCTGTTGGCCACGGGGAGCTACGCCCGGTCCCTGCCAGGCCTCGAGATCGACGGTTCCAAGGTCATCACGAGCGACCACGCCCTACGGCTCGAACACGTTCCTTCGTCGGTGGTGATCCTCGGTGGTGGGGTCATCGGCTGTGAGTTCGCCAGCGTCTGGAAGTCGTTCGGCGCCGACGTCAGCATCGTTGAGGCCCTTCCGCACCTCGTCCCACTCGAAGACGAGTCCTCATCCAAGTTGCTCGAGCGCGCGTTCCGTAAGCGCAAGATCAACTTTGAGTTGGGCAGCCGGTTCGCTGGAGTGGAGCCGACCGAGGACGGCGTCCGGGTCTCGTTGGAGAACGGCAAGACGCTCGATGCGGAACTCTTGCTCGTCGCCGTCGGTCGCGGTCCGGTCTCGGAAGGACTGGGTTACGAGGAGAACGGCGTTGCGTTGGACCGCGGATTCGTGGTCGTGGACGAGTTCTGCCAGACCTCGGTGCCGACGATCTCCGCCGTCGGAGACCTGGTCCCGACCCTGCAGCTTGCCCACGTCGGGTTTGCCGAGGGAATTCTCGTCGCCGAGCGGCTCGCCGGACTGCGGGTCGTGCCGATCGACTATGCCGGGGTACCGAGGATCACCTATTCCGAGCCCGAGGTGGCCTCCGTCGGTCTGACCGAAGGTCAGGCAGCGGAGAAGCACGGGGAGATCGAGGCGCTCACCTACGACCTGGGGGGCAACGGGAAGAGCCAGATCCTGAAGACCCAGGGCGCGGTCCGGGTCATCCGGGCCAAGGACGGGCCGGTCGTGGGCGTGCACATGGTCGGCTCCCGGGTCGGCGAGCTGATCGCCGAGGCGATGCTGATCTACAGCTGGGAAGCGCTGCCCGATGAGGTCGCGAGCCTGATCCACCCACACCCCACCCAATCGGAAGCGCTCGGTGAAGCGCACCTGGCGCTGGCCGGAAAGCCTCTGCACGTGCACGGATGACCTGTCCGACAACGCCCCCAAACGTCTAGAAGGAGTCCACCACCGCCATGCCCACCTCCGTCACGATGCCCCAGCTGGGTGAGAGCGTCACCGAGGGCACGGTCACCCGCTGGCTGAAGCAGGAGGGTGAACAGGTTCAGGCCGACGAGCCGCTGCTTGAAGTCAGTACCGACAAAGTGGACACCGAGATTCCGGCACCGGCCAGCGGCGTACTGCGCAAGATCATGGTCGCCGAGGACGAGACCGTTCAGGTGGGCGCGGAACTCGCGATCATCGGTGTTGAAGGCGACTCCGCCGACGGCGGAGAGTCGGATCAGCAGGGCTCGGCGGAGTCCGGGACCCAGCAAGAGCCCCAGACCCAGCAAGAGCCCCAGACCCAGCAAGAGCCCCAGACCCAGGAAGAGCCCCAGGCCCAGCAAGACTCTGCCGTGCAGGAGCAGGCAGCAGAGCAACAGCCAGCGGCCGATTCCCACCAGGAGCCGGCCGACGTGAGTTCGGACGAGCAGCAGCAAAGCACGCAGCGTGAGGGCAGTGATAGCCACGTTGCGCAAGACTCAGCACCGGCATCCGGTACGTCGGTGACCATGCCGGCACTCGGGGAGAGCGTGACCGAGGGAACTGTGACCCGCTGGCTGAAGTCGGTGGGCGAAAACGTCCAAGCCGACGAGCCGTTGCTCGAGGTCAGTACGGACAAGGTGGACACCGAGATCCCTGCACCGGTGAGCGGCACCCTGCTGTCCATCACGGTGAGCGAGGACGAGACGGTGCAGGTCGGCGCCGAACTCGCGGTCATCGGCTCTGCCGACAGTTCCGGCGAGGAGCCCGAGGCCGAGCAGGCCGCGCCGCAGGAGGCGCAGGCACCCCAGGAGGAGCGGGCCGCGCCCCAGGAGGCGGAACAGGCGGCCCCGGAGGCGGAAGAACAGGCCCCGGAGCCAGCCGAACCCGAAGCCGCCGAACCTGCACCGGCGCCACGGGAACAGGCCCAGGCCGCACCTGATGCCTCTCCGCCGAGCGAGTCCCCGGCGCACGGCGCAACCGCTAGCTTGGACGCAGGGGCTTATGTCACGCCGCTGGTGCGAAAATTGGCCGCCGAGCACAACGTCGACCTGGCCTCGATCTCCGGGACGGGTGTCGGCGGGCGGATCCGCAAGCAGGACGTGCTCGAAGCCGCCAGTGGCGGGCGTACCGCAGCGCAACCTTCGCAGGCCGAACCGGCCGAGCAGCCAGTTCAGCAACCGGCAGCCGCCGCACCCGAGCCAGCGCGCGCCCCGGCTGCACCCGCTGCGGCGAGCGTGCGCGGCCGCACGGAGAAACTCACTCGGCTGCGCGCG
>JALZIX010000427.1 GCA_030860025.1 Actinomycetota bacterium | reverse complement strand
TTGTGGCTGTTGCTGGGCTACCTCCTGCTGCCGATCGACCTCATCCCGGACCTCATCCCGGTGATCGGGTACGCCGATGACGCCATCGTCGTTGCGCTGGCCCTGCGCTCGGTGACCCGCCGCGCCGGACCCGAAGCGCTGGCGCGGCAGTGGCCGGGCTCGCCGCAAGGACTCGACGCCGTACGCCGCCTAGCCGGCCTCGATGGTCGGGCCCGAGTTGATCATCGGAACTGCGGGGGGTTATCGAGGGAAAACGGCCGATAACCCGGCACAGTTCCGATGATCAACATTGCGTCCGCGGGGGTGCAGCCATCGGCGTCCCCGTCACAGGAACTGCAGCGGGTACACCTCGAAGGAGGTCGCCAGCTTCACTCCGAGCTGCGCGCCGGCCATCCGCGCGAATCCCTCCAGCAGCTCTTCCGGGTCGGGCGCGTTGTCACCGAACGCCTCGAGATAGGCCCGATGCGCCTTCAGCGATTCCACCCCCACATCGAAGTAGTCGCCGATGTCGACCGCGTGCGTTGCCTGCGGGGAACCGCCGGCCGCGACCAGCCGTACCCCGTTCCACGGTTCGAGTCCCTGGGCAAGCAGATCGCGGAAGACCCAGCGGTTGCCGGCATCGCGAGCCGCATCGAGGGTGGCCTGCCCGGCGACGATGTGATCGGCCATGTTCAGCGCTCCGGGGCCGAAGGTGTCCCGGAAGTTGCCGGTGATCACCACCTCGGGGCGGTGCCGGCGGATCACGGCGGCGATCGCCTTGCGCAGCGGCAGCCCGTACTCGAGCACACCATCCGGAAAACCGAGGAACTCGAGCTCGCTCACCCCGACCGCGGCGCAGGCGGCGCGCTGTTCTTCTTTCCGCACCGGCCCGGCCTGCTCGGGGTCGAGACCGTCGATGCCGGCCTCCCCGCTGGTGACCAGGCAGTACGCGACGCTCTTGCCTTGCGCGATCCATCGAGCGACCGCCGAGGACGTCCCGTACTCCATGTCATCGGGATGCGCAACGACGGCCAGTGCCCGCTCCCAATCCTCGGGAAAGGGCTCCAGTTTCGGCGGCGATTCGGGGGATGAGGTCATGGTGGGCAAGTCTGACCCACCATCGGGTCAGGCGGGAGCCGGTTGCCCGCGGTCGAAGGCCAGCCGTACGGCCAAGGCGCCCAGGACACCGCCCATCAGGTAACGCTGTACGCGTACCCAGGCCGGGCGCCGAACCAGAACCGCGGCCAGCGCGCCCGCCGTGAGCACGATCAGCGCATTGACCAGCAGGGCGATGCCGATCTGGATGCCACCCAGCGACAGGCTCTGCAGCGCCACCGATCCGCGCTGGGGATCGACGAACTGCGGGAGCACCGACACGTACAGAACCGCGATCTTCGGATTGAGCAGATTGGTGACCAGCCCCATGACGAACAGCCGTCGCGGCGCATCGATGGGTAACTCCTGCGGGGCGAACACCGCCCGTCCGCCCGGTCGTACCGCCTGCCACGCCAGATAGAGCAGGTAGGCCGCACCCGCGAACTTCAGGATCGTGTACGCCGCGGGGACGGCGAGGAAAACGGCGGTGAGGCCGGCGGCGGCGGCGGCGAGATAGACCGCGAAGCCCACCGCCACCCCGAGCAGGGACACCAGGCCGGCGATCCGGCCCTGCGTGATCGTGCGGGAGACGAGGTACATCATGTTCGGTCCGGGAGTCAGCACCAGGCCAAGGGCAACAAGGCCGATGCCGACTGCCGCGCCGAAGGTGATCACGTACGAGATCCTGACACGAGGCACCGACAGTGCCGCTCACACGGCGACCAACGCAGCCAGCTGGAGGCGTCAGTCATCGGCGGGGATCAGGATTGCGGCCCGGGCGGCTGCGGGCAGGGCGTGCCGGTTGCCACGCCGATGCGATTCCTGGGCGACCTCGACGAACTTGATCGCGTGCTCGTCACCGGTGGCCACGGCCAGGTCACTGACGTCCTCGGCCGTGGTGGCGGCGCGTTCCGCGTCCGACGCCGCTGGTGTCGGCGAGCTCGGCCGGTACGCGGCGCTGATCGCAGCTGCAACGGCCCATGCGGTGTGATAGGTGCCCAGCCACATTTGAGTCGGTAGGGCTGGGAGCACGAGGGCGGCGGCGCGCGGTCCTGTGGCGGCGTGCACGAGCATCACCGGGCTGCCGTGTGCCCACCGCTCGTAGCGGGTGACCGTGGCATCGACCAGTGCGTCCAGGGCTGCCGGTACGACACCGGGCTGGGTCAACGGCCGCAGGCGGCCCAGCGCGGAGGTCCATTCAGGTGTCTGACCGAGCAGGGCAAGGC
>JALZIX010000418.1 GCA_030860025.1 Actinomycetota bacterium | reverse complement strand
GCCTTCGAGATCGTGTACGAACGTGGCCGTGACCGGGTCCGTCGCTACGCCGTCACCGCGGCACCGTCGCTGATCCCGCTGCCCACGCTGCGGCTGGTCCCGGCCAGGTTCTGGTCTCACAAGACCGGCGGCATGGTCGCGCTCCCGAGCGGCGACGGGGCCTTCGACCTGCGCTGGACCCTGCTGGTCGCCGAGGACGCGCCGATTGCCCGACAGCTCCTGACCGAGCCGGTACGCGCGTTGTTGCTCGCCAGTGAGGACAAGGACGAGATCTGGTACGCAGAAGGTCACGTCGCGATCGCTCGTACGGACAACCACCACCCGGACCTGCTCAATTGGCACGCCCAAGTCCTCTCCACCCTGCTCGCTGCCGTGAGCTTCACCGCCTGACACCGCGGGCTTGAAAAGACCTCGGGCGCTCAAAGCGGGGTCACTGCAGGCAGAACTCGTTGCCCTCCGGGTCCAGCATCACGATCCAGCGGCTCATCTCGTCCGTACGCTCTCCGACGATCGTCGCCCCGGCGTCGCGCAGGAGAGCCGCATGCGCCTCGACCTTGTCCCAGTCGCCGCCGCGAGTGCCGACGTTGACGTCCAGATGTAGCCGGTTCTTGGCCTGCTTCCCTTCGGGGACCTGCTGGAAGAACAACCGCGACCCACGCCCCTCCGGGTCGATCAGCGCTGCGAACCTGTCAGCCTCGTCCACAGGCAGGCCGACCGATTCCACAAAAGCCGGCCAACTGTCGAAACCGTCGGGCGGCGGTTGTTGGATGTAGCCGAGCGCGATCGCCCAGAAGCTGGCCAGAGCGGGCGGGTCGTCGGCATCGAAACTAATCTGGAAGGAGTGAGCCACGTCGCCGAGGCTAGCCTCGAGGGCTGACGATTCCGGGCCGGCTGCAAGCCCGGATTGCGAGGCTTACCCGGTATGGGGAGTCAAGAACCTGAAATTCGTCCGTTCACGGGCGTGTCAGGGTGGATAGCGCCGGGGTTCTGACGGCCTCAACGGGTAAACTTGGCAGGCACCTACCGCGAGCGTGTCACCAGCGCCAATCTGGGCGATTGGGGACGGTCGTACGGGCGACCTTCAACGTCGGTGCAGCCGCTCAACCGAGCCACCGACACAACGACACTAGGAGCGCCCACGCGTGGTCGCAAATCCCGCGGACTCAAGCCTGACGCCAGGCTCCCCTCGCTACCCCGGACGTGCCGGCCCCTCCCCGATCACCCGATCACCAAAGCTCAAGGGTTACTCCGCGAGTTCGATCACCGTCCTGGAGGGGCTGGAGGCGGTCCGCAAGCGCCCGAGCATGTACATCGGCTCCACCGGCGAGCGGGGCCTGCACCACCTGGTATGGGAGGTCGTCGACAACGCGGTCGACGAGGCCCTGGCCGGTTACTGCGACCGGATCGTGGTCACCCTGCGGCGGGACGGCGGCATCCAGGTCGTCGACAACGGCCGCGGCATCCCGGTCGACATGCACCCGGTGGAGAAGCGCCCGGCCGTCGAACTCGTGCTGACCACCCTGCACGCCGGCGGCAAGTTCGACGGCGAGTCCTACGCGGTCTCCGGTGGTCTGCACGGCGTCGGTATCTCAGTGGTCAACGCACTCTCGACCCGCCTCGAGGTGGAGATCAAGCGCGACGGATACCTCTGGACCCAGCCCTACCTCGACTCCGCGCCGGCTGCCCGGCTCAAGAAGGGCGAACGGACCAACGAGCACGGCACGACCGTGACGTTCTGGGCCGATCCGGCGATCTTCGAGGACGTGACCTACTCCTTCGAGACGATCAAGAGCCGGCTGCAGGAGATGGCCTTCCTCAACCGCGGCCTCACGATCGTCGTACGGGACGAGCGCGAGGAGGACGAGCCCCCGGTCGAGGTGACCTACCACTACAAGGGCGGCATCGAGGATTTCGTTCGGCACCTCAACGCGAGCAAGGGCGCCAGCCACAGGTCGGTGATCGGGTTCTCGGGCGAGGTCCCGGGGATGGCCGCCGAGGTCGCCATGCAGTGGAACGAGTCGTACGGCGAGAGTGTCTACACCTTTGCCAACACGATCAACACCCACGAGGGTGGTACGCACGAAGAGGGCTTCCGGGCTGCGGTGACCACGGTGATCAACAGGTACGCCGTCGACAAAAAGCTGCTCAAGGACAAGGAGGAGCGGCTCACCGGCGACGACGTACGCGAGGGACTGGCCGCGATCGTGTCGGTCAAGCTGAAGAACCCGCAGTTCGAGGGGCAGACCAAGACCAAGCTGGGAAACACCGAGGTCAAGGGTTTCGTGCAGAAGATCTGCAACGACTGGCTCGGCGACTGGCTGGAGCGCAACCCCGGCGAGGCCAAGCTGATCGTGCTCAAGGCATCCTCGGCCGCCCGCGCCCGCCGCGCCGCCCAGCAAGCCCGAAAGCTCGCCCGCAAGAGCGCGATGAGCGACTTCGGAATGCCCGGCAAGCTGGCCGACTGCCGCTCGACGGACCCGGCGGTGTCCGAGGTCTACGTCGTCGAGGGTGACAGCGCCGGCGGTTCGGCCAAGTCCGGGCGCGACTCGATGTTCCAGGCGATCCTGCCCATTCGCGGCAAGATCATCAATGTCGAGAAGGTACGCCTGGACCGGGCTCTGAAGAACAACGAGGTCCAGTCGATGATCACCGCGCTGGGCACCGGCATCCACGACGACTTCGACCTGTCCAAGCTCCGGTACCACAAGGTCGTGCTGATGGCCGACGCCGACGTGGACGGCCAGCACATCCGGACCCTGCTGCTCACCCTGCTGTTCCGCTTCATGCGCCCGCTGATCGAGGCCGGCCACGTCTACCTGGCCCAGCCGCCCCTGTTCAAGATCAAGTGGGGGGCGAAGCTAGGCGATGACTACGTCTATACCGAGCGCGAGAAGGACGCGCTGATCGCGGCTCGTACGGCCGAGGGTCGGCGGCTGCCCAAGGAGGACGCGATCCAGCGTTACAAGGGTCTCGGCGAGATGAACGCCAAGGAGCTGTGGGAGACGACCATGGATCCCCAGACCCGGCTGTTGCTTCAGGTCACCCTCGACGATGCCGCCCAGGCCGACGCGCTGTTCTCCACCTTGATGGGTGAGGACGTCGAGGCGCGTCGCGGCTTCATCACGCGCAACGCCCGCGACGTCCGCTTCCTCGACATCTAGACCGACATCTAGCCCCCCGGTCAGCCGCCTCCGCCGTACCCGAACCGAACCTGGAGAAGACACTCAGTGACCGAAACTCTGCCGCCGGAACGGGACCGCATCGAGCCGGTTGACATCCAGGCGGAGATGCAGCGCAGCTACATCGACTACGCCATGTCGGTCATCGTCGGCCGCGCGCTGCCCGACGTACGCGACGGCCTCAAGCCGGTGCACCGCAAGATCCTGTACGGGATGTACGACAGCGGCTTCCGGCCGGACCGCTCGCACGTGAAGTGTGCGCGGGTCGTCGGTGACGTGATGGGCAACTACCACCCGCACGGCGACACCGCGATCTACGACTCATTGGTACGGATGGCCCAGCCGTGGTCTCTGCGCGCGCCGATGATCGACGGCCAGGGCAACTTCGGCTCCGCGGGAAACGATCCGGCTGCCGCGATGCGCTACTGCTTAACGGGAGACGCACGGGTGCGGCTGGCCGACGGCAGCACATGCCGGATTGACGAGATCAGTCCCGGCGCTGCGGCCAACAGCGAGCAGGACATTGATCTGAAAGTCGCCGACCGCAACGGCGAGGCGGTTGTGGCGACCAAACTCTTTCACTCCGGTGACCACGAGACCCTTCGACTGGTGACCCGCGAGGGTTACGACATCACCGGTACCAGAAACCACCCGCTGCTCTGCCTCGTCTCGGTAGTCGGCGTCCCGACGCTGTTGTGGAAGCT
>JALZIX010000408.1 GCA_030860025.1 Actinomycetota bacterium | reverse complement strand
GGCCGCACCGTCGTGGTGACCGGATCCTTGGAGCACTACAGCCGCGACTCGGCCACCGAGGCCGTGCAAGCCTTGGGCGGCAAGGTCACTGGGTCGGTCTCGAAGAAGACCGACTTCGTCATCGCGGGGGAGAATCCGGGCGGCTCGAAGTACGACAAGGCCCTAGCGCTCAAGGTTCCGATCCTGGATGAGGCCGGATTCCAAGTCCTGCTCGACAAGGGCGCCCAGGCCGCCGCCGAGGTGGCCACCATTCCCTCGGCCTGAGTTGCTCAGGCGTCGATGGCTGCCACTGTTGCGGCGATTCCCACCAAGTGAGCAAGGCGCAGCAGTTCCGAACGCAGAAACTCAGGTCCACCGGCCCGACCGACCAGCACGACCTGAGGGGGGTCGCCCATCGGTGCGGCCATGATCTTGGTGCCGAGTGCGGACAGGATCCCCGGAACGTCGTCCGCCTCGGAATCGAGGACGGCCGGGCCGGTCAGCGGCCACCAGGGAATGGATTCGACCTCCTGCTCCGGGATCTCCGGCGCCGCCGCGCTGGCCGCCAGCACGCCGGGTGGGCGGCTCTTCGTGTGTGCGCCGACGACCAGGGCCCAGCTGGCGCGGAAGATGCGCGGCAACTCGTCGGCCAGCAACTGCGCGACCCCGCAACCAGAGCCCGCCAGTGCATCGACCAGAGCCAATTCCCGGTGCGTGTCCAGCGTGCCGGAGAAGGGGCGCAGCGACTCCACGGTCACCCCAACGACGGACCGAGCGGCCGTGATGAGGCCGTCCGGAAGCCCGCCCGCGGGCAGCTCGATGACGATGTCGTCGATCGCCTCGCCACCGGAGCGCTGGACGACGTCGATGCTGACGATGTCGGCACCGCCGGCACCGAGTGATACCGCCAAGGCGCCGAGCATGCCGGGCCGATCCGGCACGACGACGCGCAGGAGGTAGGACATACGTTGTGCGATCCTCGCCTGAAGTGGGTTCCGATGAGAGCAGGCAGCCCTCATTCGAGCACGCCAACCGTGGCAGATCCATGTTTCCTGCGTGTTGTCCCGGGAGGCGAAACCCTCTTTACGCCCCGACAGGATACCGAGTCGGCACGCACTGGCCGTCTCTCATAAACTCGACCAGGGTGCCGGCGATCGATCCGCGGCATGCAGCCCATTCGCGCATTCGAGGAGTCTTCTGCCGCATGGTCAGTTCCACATGACCGCTATTTCTCGTGAAGATGTGGCGCACCTGGCGCACCTTGCCCGGCTGGCCGTCACCGATGAGGAACTCGATCTGTTCGCCGGTCAACTGGATGTCATCCTCGCCTCGGTGGCGCGGGTGGCCGATGTCGCAGCGCAGGACATACCACCGACCACACATGCCGTGCCGCTGACCAACATCACTCGCCCGGACGAGATACGACCGTCGCTATCGCGCGAACACGTCCTGGCGGCGGCGCCTGCCGCCGAGGATGGTCGATTCCGGGTCCCGCGGATACTGAACGAGCCGGCATGACTGCCAGCAGCACGCTCACCTCCCGGACCGCTGTCGAGACCGCTGCGTTGATCGCCGGTGGGGACGTCAGCGCCGTCGAGGTCACTCAGGCCCACCTGGACCGGATTGCCACCGACGATGTCGCGCTGCACGCCTTCCTGCGCCTCGACTCAGCAGGCGCCATCGCCGCAGCCCAGGCCGTGGATGACAGCCGCGCGGCCGGTGCTGCCCTGGGTCCGCTGGCCGGTGTTCCTCTCGCTCTCAAGGACGTCGTGGTCACCAAGGGTGTGGAGACGACCAGCGGATCAAAGATTCTGAGCGGCTGGATACCGCCGTACGACGCGACGGTCACCACCCGGCTGAAGGCGGCGGGGGTGGTGATCCTGGGCAAAACGAACATGGACGAGTTCGCCATGGGATCCTCCACCGAGAACTCCGGATTCGGAGCGTCCCGTAACCCCTGGGATCTCGACCGGGTTCCCGGTGGGTCATCGGGTGGCTCGAGCGCCGCCGTCTCGGCCGGCCTGGCACCGCTGGGAATCGGTACGGACACCGGCGGGTCGATCCGGCAACCGGCCGCAGTGACCGGCCTGGTCGGGCACAAGCCCACCTACGGCGGCGTGAGCCGGTACGGCCTGATCGCCTTCTCCTCGAGCTTGGACCAGGCAGGACCGCTGAGCCGAACCGTTCTCGACTCGGCGTTGCTGCACGAGGCGATCGCCGGACACGATCCGGCGGATTCGACGTCGATCCCGGCCCCCGTGCCCCCGGTGGTCGCCGCGGCCCGTCAGGGCGCCGATCGCGACCTGTCCGGACTGCGCGTCGGAGTGGTCCGGGAACTCGGCGGGCCAGGTTTTGCCGACGGATATGAACCAGGTGTTCTCGACCGGACGGTCGAAGCCGTCGAACTGATGGCCGAGATGGGCGCGGAGATCGTCGAGATGTCCTGCCCGCACTTCGGGTACGCACTGGCCGCGTATTACCTCATCGCACCGAGTGAGGCGTCCTCCAACCTGGCCAGATTCGACGCAGTCCGATACGGCTTGCGGATTGGGGATGACGGCAAGCACAGCCTCGACGAAGTGATGGCGCTGACCCGTCAGGCCGGCTTCGGTGCCGAAGTAAAGCGCCGCATCATGATCGGCACTTACGCGCTTTCCAGTGGCTACTACGAGGCCTATTACGGCCAGGCGCAAAAGGTTCGTACTCTGATCAGTCGGGACTTCGACGCGGCCTTCCAGGACGTCGATGTGCTGGTCTCACCCAGTACGCCGACCGTGGCCTTCCCGCTCGGCGCTCGCATAGACAACCCACTCGCGATGTATGCAGCCGACTTGTGCACGTTGCCCGCGAGCTTGGCTGGTACACCGGCGATTTCGGTTCCTTCGGGTCTGTCCGACGGGCTTCCGGTGGGCCTGCAGATCATGGCGCCCACGCTGGCCGATGATCGTTGTTACCGCGTGGCCGCGGCCGTCGAAGCGAGCCTGGACGCGCGCCGCGGGCATCCCTTGCTGGCTGAAATACCGCTCAGATGACTCAGTCGATCTCGGTTGGAGCGCACCTGAGCTCGCCTGACCCGGCGCAACTGTGGGATCCTCGATGCAACGTGGACGCTGCGCCGAGGAGGGATTCGAATGACCGCTCCACCTTCGGCAACGCAATCCGCCCCGCCCGGGCCCTCGATCTATCCGCCGCCGCTGCCCCAGGAACCTATTGCCGCTCCCGAGCCGCCGACCAAGCGGGAACTGGTCCGGCAGCAGCTGGGCGCGCTGGCGATGCTGTTTCTGCTCACGGCGGTCACGCTGGGCATCACGTCGTCCTCGATGGATGTGTTCTGGAACACGATGCGGTTCTTCCTGGTGCTCTACACGCTCCTGGCCTGGGTCGCCTGGCTGCTGAACTGGCGCGGCGACCGACTTTAATCTGCATGTCCTGCGCCGATCCGGCTTTGCGCAGCCCCCCGAAAGTGCGTTGTTCATGACTGCCTCTCTCGGCACGGCCGATGTGGCCGAAGTCGCCGCTCGATATGACCCGGTGATCGGGCTGGAAACCCACGTCGAACTAGGCACTCGAGCGAAGATGTTCTGCGGTTGCCCGACGGAGTTCGGCGCGGAGCCCAATACTCAGACCTGCCCGGTCTGCCTGGGACTACCCGGGTCGCTCCCGGTGGTGAACGTCAAGTCGATCGAGTCCACGATCCGGATCGGGCTGGCGCTGAACTGCACCATCGCGTCGTGGTGCCGGTTCGCTCGGAAGAACTACTTCTATCCGGACATGCCGAAGGACTTCCAGATCAGCCAGTACGACGAACCGCTGTGCACCGACGGTTACCTTGATCTCACGGTGGGCGGCGAGCCGTTCCGGGTCGAGATCGAGCGGGTACACCTCGAGGAGGACACCGGAAAGACTTTGCACGTCGGGGGAGCGACCGGTCGCATCCACGGTGCCGACCATTCGCTGGTCGACTACAACCGAGCCGGAATCCCCTTGGTCGAGATCGTCACCAAGCCGATTCCTGGTGCGGGTGCGCGGGCGCCCGAGGTCGCGCGGGCGTACGTCACTGAGCTGCGTGAGCTGCTGCGCGGACTAGACGTCTCGGACGTACGGATGGAGCAGGGCTCGATGCGCTGTGACGTGAACACCTCGCTCACCCCGAAAGGCGCCACGGAATGGGGTACGCGGACCGAAACGAAGAACGTCAACTCGTTGCGATCGGTCGAACGGGCAGTGCGGTCGGAAATGATCCGCCAGGCCCAGGTACTCGACCAGGGTGGCCGGATCATCCAGGAGACGAGGCACTTCCACGAGGACACCAGTAGTACGACGTCTGGTCGGAGCAAGGAGGAGGCGACCGACTACCGGTACTTTCCCGAGCCGGACCTGGTGCCGGTCGCGCCGGATCGAGCCTGGGTCGAGGAGTTGCGCGCCGCACTGCCGGATGCGCCGTCGGTGCAGCG
>JALZIX010000361.1 GCA_030860025.1 Actinomycetota bacterium | reverse complement strand
GGCCTGCTCTTCGTCGGGGGCAACTTCGGCCAGTACCAGCGGCTGGCCGACTCCGTCATGCAGGTCCTGTACAAGTTCACCCCCGCGGTCGAGCGGATCTCGATCGACGAGGCCTTCCTCGACGTCTCTGGATCGACACACCTGTTCGGGCCACCCGCAGAGATCGGTGCCCGGATCCGCGAACGAGTAGCCGCCGAAGTCGGCCTGCCGATCTCGGTCGGCGCTGCGCGGACGAAGCACCTGGCCAAGGTGGCCTCGCAGGTGGCAAAGCCCAACGGACTGGTGGTGGTCGAGCCGGATGCCGAGCGTGCCTTTCTCGAACCCCTCCCGGTCGGCTTGATGTGGGGGGTGGGTCCGGTGCGGCTGCAGCAGCTGGCCGGTCTAGGCATCCACACCATCGGCGACCTGGCTAACACGAGCGGGGCGGCCGTCGAGCACCTGGTGGGACGGGCCGCCGGAGCCAGACTCAGCGCGCTGGCTGTCAACCAGGACCCCCGCCGGATCGTGACCGCTGCACGCGCCCGATCGGTCGGCGCCCAGTCTGCGCTTGGCCGCCGCCAGCCGACCCCGGCGCTGGTCCGCGAAGTCCTCGCACACCTCGCCGATCGGGTCGCGGTTCGACTGCGGGTCAAGTATCGAGCCGGACGTACGGTCACGGTTCGGGTCCGCTTCGCCGGGATGCGATCGGTCACCCGCTCCCGTACCTTGCCGGCGCCGTTGGCCGCCACCCTGACGCTGACTGAGGTCGCAGAGAGGCTGGTCTGGCAAGCGATCTACGACCAGCACGACGGAACCGTCGAGATCAGCCTGCTCGGCATTTCGGTGTCCAATCTGGTGGCCTTGCGGGCGATGCAGATCGCCTTGCCGGTCGGACCCGATGACCCGGTCAGCCTGGGGTCGCTGTCCGGCTCGGCCCGATGGGCGGTTGACCTGGCGATGGACCGGGCGCGGGAGCGGTTCGGGAAGGATTCGGTCGGCTACCTGCCAGCCGCCCTGTCCCGGTCGAGAAGCGTGCCGGATGAGTTCCGCCAACTCGCCGAGCGCGAGGTTTGATGAGCGCCGTGGACCTCCCGCTCGTAGGCTCGGGGCATGGCGGGTCCGACGTGAAGTTCTTGGTGCTGTGGCAGCTGGACCTGGCGCTGCTGTCGCGGGAGATGGTAGGAGCCGTGGGCGACATGCCGACCTATGGTGCCCGGCTCGAGCGGGAGGGCAAGCTGATCGCCCGGTATCACGTCGTGGGTCAACATGGCGGGGCGTGGATCTACCAGGTCGAGTCGCACGAGGAGTTCGAGCGGCTGCTCGGCCGAGCGCCGGTCTTCAACTTCGCCCGCTACACCATCCACCCGCTGGCGGACATGGACTCGGCGCTGGCGGCCATGCCACTGATGGAGTGAGCCGAGAGGTTTGACGTCTGAACCCGGTCACTCAACACTTGCTGAACCGGCGTGATGGAGAAGAGTAGGCAGGGAGGCGGTCGATGGCGATCGGGTCGCAGCGGCAGGGCCCGCCGACCTCGGACCGCTTCCTGGTCCTGACCCTGCGGTTGCGGGACCGCCGACGCTCACTCGGGCTCACCCAACAGCAGGTCGTACGGCGGCTCGCGTCCTTAGGGTTGGTCACCACGAACAAGGCGCTGTCCAGCCTCGAACACGGCGCAGGCATCGACGCGGCGAAACTGCCGGAGTTCGCGGCCGCCCTGGAGTGCACGGTCACTTATCTGCTCGGTCTCACCGACGACCCCTCCGATTGGCAACCCGACACCGCACTCAGCCCACGCACCCATCGGATCGATGATCAACCGGACCGCCGCCCATCGGCGGCAACCAGCTGGATCCTCGGCCCGTACCCCGCCGCCAGTGCGCCGAGGGACAGCATGGACGAACCGGCACCGGACTGACGGCCGCCCTGGCGAATGCGCCCCGTCGCCGCGTCGCCAGCTGACCGATCAGCCGCGGGCTACGGTCGCGGCTGCGGCCGCCCGGTCGTTGACGATGCTCAGATGGTGCGCCGTGTACCGGGTCAGCGCGTCCCGCTGCTGCTCGGTCAACCGGTCGCAGATCCAGTCCCAGTGCAGCGCCACCCAGTCACCGACGGCGAGATCCGTGACCTCTCCGCCCGCACCTGCCGCAGCCGTCGTGGCCTTGTCGGTGACCTCGCCGTTGGTGACCTCGCCGTTCGTGACCTCGGGTACGGCCGGACCAAGCCTCAGCCGCCCCTCGTTGTAGACCAGCGGCTGCGATTCGACGGTGACCCGACCGGCTGATATCTCGACGACCTGGCCCTGCCTGATCCGGCATTTGTCCACGATGTTGAGTGCGTGGGCGTGCATGCGGTCGTTGCCGAGCAGGCCGACCCATGGATAGATGCAGAACACGTGGAAGCTGTGGTGGGCCAGCCCATTGGTCACGCCGCCAAGCGCCAGGTTGCTGAACTGGCCGACGCTGCGTCGAAACAGTTCCTCCATTTGGGCGCCCAGCACAGTGGGGCTGACCCGGTCGAGCAGGTCGTTGCCGATCCAGTACGCCTCCACGACGCGGGAATCCAGCGGGTCGGGGATGCCGGCGGCCACCGCGAGCAGCTCGAGATAGGGGTACGCGCCGGTGAACGCCTGCGCCACCGCCCGGAACCCAGCTTCCTCGGCATCGTCTCGCCCGTACTTCAGCAGGGACCCGGTGTCGGCGGGTCCGCAGTAACCGCGCTCATTGGGCGGATATGCGAACCGTACGAACATCCCTGCGCCGGTGGACATGGCTACTGGCGGGCGGGGCGGCCGAGCAGGCGGTCGGCCTCCGCCTCGTCGATCTTGGCCAAGGCGCAGCCCATGTGGATCAGGATCCAGTCACCCTCGCTCACCCGCTGCCCGTCCTCGAGCATCCCGACGTGGACCCTGCGGGAGATCCCGACCACATCGGCGAGGGCGACCTGACCGTGACCGTCGACATCGAGTTCGGTGATTTGACCTGGGACGGAAAGGCACATGGCCGAGTCAGGTTACCTCTCTTCGGATGCGCACTACTCGAGCTGCCGCAGAAACCGGGTCAGCGACCGAGGCCCACGAAGCACATGAACCTCAGCGGCCGGCGCGTGCTCGGCGATGGCCGCCATGAGCGCCGGACGGCTCTGGCGGCGCCACATCAACAGCCACCACCAGAAGTCGGCGCGCTCCCTGGATCGCCGGGCGGCGCGCCAAGCGCAGGGCAGCAGGGAGAAGTCCAGGACCAGCACCGTGTCGGCCGCCGCCAGACGCGGACGAAGGCAGTCGTACGGCCCGAGATCCCCATCCATGATCCATCGGGGACGGGCCGTGAGTTCCGCTTGGATACTGATCCACTCCTGCGGTGGAGTCGGGGTCAGCTCCGGGCGCCAGAAGATGCTGTCCAGTTCGAGTACCGGCAGGCCGGTGATCCGAGCAAGGCGGGCGGACATCGTCGACTTGCCCGCGCCACCCCGGCCGAGGACGACGACTCGCTGCATGTGCCCCAGGCTCCCAGCCATCATCCTGTGACGATGCCCGGTGGGCTAGCTGACCCCCGTTCGTACCGGCTGGCAGGCTGTCCGATATGAGCGGACCGGATCCAAAGGCAGAACTCCATCGCTACCTCCAGGCCGCTCGCGAGGCCCTGCTGTGGAAGTTGGACGGCCTCTCCGAGTACGACATCCGCCGCCCGATGACGCCCACCGGCACGAATCTTCTGGGCCTCGTCAAGCATGTGGCCAGCGTGACTGCCGAGTACTTCGGCGACTGCTTCGGACGGCCCTTCGAGGATCCGCCGCCGTGGTTCACCGACGACGCCCCGCCCAATGTGGACATGTGGGCCACAGCCGAGGAGTCACGCGAGCAGATCATCGCGCTCTACCACCGGGGGTGGGCGCACGCGGACGCCACGATCGATGCGCTCGAGCTGGACGCGATCGGCAACGTCCCGTGGTGGCCCGAGGATCGCAATGAGGTCACGCTGCACCGCATCCTCGTGCACATGCTCGCGGAGACGAATCGGCACGCCGGGCACGCGGACATTCTCCGGGAGCTGATCGACGGCGCCGCCGGGTTGCTGGAGGGAAACGACAACCTGGCGCCAGGAGATCAGGCGTGGTGGGAGGACTACCGAAGCCAGCTCGAACAGGTTGCGCGGGAGGCCGGCCACGACAGCGTGGGCTGAGTCGGGTTGCTGGCCACCGCACGCGGCGGCGACGCAGCGGCGGTCGACCAACTCGAGCAGCCGAGCACCTCAGCGCGAAGCGTGCAGGAAGCCAAGGCCACGGCTGGCGCCGGTGACGACTGCGACCGGACGTCGGCTCGACGGATCGGTCATCGCGCGGTGCTCACGACGGCGAGGGCATCCGGCAGTGGAACCCGAAGTGCCGAGCTCCCCCCCGCCCAACGGTCGAGCAACAATGCTGAGAGCCGGTCGGCAAGCAGCAGGCTCGCCCGGATCCCGAAGACGACGTCCCGGGCCAACTCCGGCTCGGCCGCCAGCAGCGGAGCGATCACCCCGTGTCGTACAAGTTGCTCGTGTACGGCATCGGCCTCGACGTGCTCGGCATAGAACTTGACCGCAGCGTCCGGTGCATCCATCCGGCGCAGCGCCTTGACCAGCCGGTCCGAGCCGGGCGAGGACGTCAGCTCCACCGCGGCGAACTGGCCGATCAGCGCCCCACGCAGCCCACGATGCAGCCCGCACATGGACATCAGATTGACTTCGGCCAGCGCCTCGGCGGGCGCGGCATCGAGGTAGTCTCCGTAGGCCGAGGACAGCCCGAGCGAGTCCATCATGTCGGCGAACAGCCGGGCGTGCATGCGGTCGGGGTCACCGCCGCCGTACTCGTCGTGCTCGATCATGACCATCGCGGCCTTGGCTGGCCCCTCCAGTCGGGCGATCACGAACGCCTGAGGGTCGGCTTCCTTGAGGTGGTAGAGCGAGCGCAGTGCCACGTACTCGCGCATCTGCGACAGCTCGCCGTCGCGTCGGAGGTGGTGTGAGACGCCCTTGGCATCCACCGGCTCGACCAGCAGGGCAGCCAGCGCTGCGTCGACATCGTCAGCGTGGCCGACACGCACATCGTCGGCGTCGGCCACGTCGGCCCGCAGTGCGGAGAGAAACCCGCGCTCGAACTCGGCGCGGGTGGTCAGCAGCGAGGGATCCCATTCCCGCTCGTCGGAGACGCCGGCAAAACCACGGTAGTGCAGTTCGTAGCAGCAGTAGAGGGCAAGCTGCAGGTCATCGCCGTACGGATCGGTGTCCGGGGCGACGGGCGGCACCGGCGGGCCGCCCTGCAGCGCCTCGAGCACGGCAGCAGAAAGCGACCCTCGCGGCTCGGGAAGCGGCGAGGGACGTACCGGACGGGGCGGAGTCCTACTGAACACTTGCCTCCTCCGGTGGCCTGTCGTGGAGGTGGATGCGGCAGCGGTGGCTGGTGTCGCAGAACGGCTGGCGTCGGCTGCGCTTGCAGACGCATAACGCAGTGACCGGACGATCCGACCAGACGCGGGTGCCGTCTGGCAGCACGACCTCGACCGGGCCGCACACGAGGATCGGACCGTCCTCGGTGACCATGATCTGGACGCGGCGGGGCTCGGGCGTTGGCTCAGGCATGCCGGGCTCCCACCACCACGAGGTTCTCGATCCGCTGGCCAGGGTTGATCAGCCCCCGCTTTTCGAGCATGGATGCGCGAGCGAGCAGTACCGGGCCGAACGGGATGCTGGCTCGCGCGAGGATGCGAGGTTCGAGACCCGCCGCGGCGAAGGCCTCAAAGGTGCGCTCTGTCCCGGTCAGCTCCGAGTGCACCAGCAGGACGTCGCCGCCGGGGCTGAGGACATCGGTCACGCCCGAGCAGATCCGGTCGACCAGTTCGCGCCCGTCCGGCCCGGCGTCCCAGCAGCGAGCCTTGCGGTGGCGCGGCAGCTCCGCGGATTCGGACGGTACGTACGGGGGGTTGGCGACCACCAGATCGAACTGTCGACCGGCGACGGGTTCGAACAGGTCGCCACGCGCCACCTGTACGGACACCCCATGCAGCCAGCTGTTCAGTTTGGTGGCCATGAGTGAACGAAGGGACAAATCGACCGCCGTGACGCTGGCGGAGCCAGCCTGCGCAGCCGCGATCGCCAAGGCGCCGCTCCCGGTCCCCAAGTCGAGCACCTGCCGGCCTTCGGCATACCCCCTGTGCATGACTTGGATCAAGAGTTGCGTGTCATCCTCCGTCCGGTACACCCCGGGTGGGTACAGAAGCATCACGGGATCGAGGTTCCCCGACAGACGTTTGTCAAACAGCGCAATCCGCTGCTGGAAGGTCAGCACGATAAGTCATCGGATCATGAAGGTATTCGACGGCCGGACCGCCTGCTTCTCGCCGGCGACCGTACTCGGCCGGGGTCCGGGCGCGGACTCGCGGGCTGCGGCGACATCGTCCAGCAGGGAGTCGATGTGCCGGCTCGGCGCCAGGTCGGGCTGACCGCGAAGCAAACTGTCAATCAATCTGCCCGCGAGCACAGCGACCTCCTCGTGCTGGGCACGGGCGTGGCTGAGCAGTAATGCCATGGCAGCGTCGGCCGTGAAGCCATAGATCGCCATCACGATCCCCGTCGCCTGCTCGACGACCCGGCTGTCGATCAGGGCTTGCTGCAGCTCGTCGACGTCGTCGAGCAGCTCCTCGCGGGTTCGATCGTGGCGGGACGGCTGGCTGCTCAGTGCGGCCAGGGCACGGTCAAGGCTCAGGTATGACAAGGCCGCGCTGACGTCCGGCCGCCACAGGATCTGCAGGAGCTGAACGTGGCGGCGAGCAAGTCCACTCACCGCGAACGGAATGCCACTGTCCCGTGCTCGCTCCGCCGCGTCGACGAAGGCGCCCAGTCCGCGGCGGTCGCACTCAGTGACACAGGAAGCGTCGATGAGGATTCGTGATGGGTTCGAGGTGAAGACCGCGTGCAGTGCTGACTGCAGCCCGCGCCCAGCCGGCGGGCCAACCGGTCCGTACAGGCCGACCACCAACACACCGCCGACGTCGTGCAGCGCGAGAGTCAGTCCGCCGCCGCAGGTGATATGCCGTAGCGGGCCGCTGGCAGGCGCGGCGTCAGGGCTCGGCACCTCAGATTCGAACCTCACGAGCCCACGGCATCCCTAGCTGGAGGTCGCCGGGTTCGGGGCGACCACGGAACAGATACTGATCTGTCTTGAAGTTTATCAATGAAAGCCCTTGAAACGCCCTGATTCGGCGTCCGCCTCACCGGAGCGTCTATGACACCGTCACTGAACGCACGCAGCCACACCATCGGCTACATTTCCGCTCGTGCGCCCCAACAAGGTGGGATGGTTCCTGGTCGCCTTCTTCGCGATAGCGGGCTTCTTCTTCTGGCGGGCGATTCCGGAGATCTTCATCGGCCAGATCTGGATGGGCGTCGCTGGTCTGCTGGCGGTCCTCTATCTCGTCATGACGGTTCGGGTGAACAAGGCGAGCAGGCTGGCGATGACCGGCGTTCGGGGCCACGCGGACATCCTCGAGATGAGCCAGACCGGCACATACATCAACAATCAGCCGCGAGTGAAGATGCGCCTGCGAATTCAAGCGCCGGGCGTCATCCCGTTCGAGACCGAGGACACCGTCACGGTGCCGCTGATCGCGCTGGGGGCGCTGCAGCCCGGCCGACCGCTGACCGTGGTGCTCGATCCGGCCGATCCCAAGGACTTCGTGATCGATTGGTCCGGAAGCAGCCGGTACCCGGGCTCGGCGCACGCCCCGAGCGCGGCACAGCCGGGTAGCCATATGCCGGGCGCGCCGAACGTCGGAGCCGGGGTACCGGGCGATGACGACCCGGATCCGGCCGTGCGGCTGACGAAGTTGGCGCAGCTGCGCGACGCGGGGACGATCACCTCAGCTGAGTTCGAGGAACACAAGCGGCGCATCCTGTCCGACATCTGACCGGCGCGAACGCCGCTGGACTCCGCAAGCTCGGGTTTCCGGCCGCAAAGTGCGCTCGGACGGCCCCAACACCCCGCACTGGCGGCGGCTAGGAGCCGTTGGTGGGGGTGGCTCGTTCGAGCAGCAGGGCGCGCTCCCGCTCGTTGCGAGTCATCGCCGCGGCCCGCTCGAACTCCGTACGGGCCTCGTCGTATCGGCCGAGCTTGCTCAGTAGGTCGCCGCGCACGCTGGGCAACAGGTGGTAGTCGCGCAGTGTCGGCTCGTCGGTCAACTGGTCGACGAGCGCGAGTCCGGCGGCGGGACCGTCGGCCATCGACACGGCGACCGCTCGATTGAGTTCCACGACGGGTGAGCCGGTCCGTTCGGCCAGCGTTGCATACAGCGATGCGATGCGCGCCCAGTCAGTGTCGTCCGGGGTCGCCGCCCGTGCGTGACACGCGGCGATCGCGGCCTGCAGGGCGTACGGACCGCGGGCCCCGCCGTGCTGCTCCGCTTTGGCGAGGGCGGTCAGGCCGCGTCGGATAAGCAGGTGGTTCCAGCGCCCGCGGTTCTGGTCCAACAGCAGGATCGGCTCGCCGGACGGTCCGGTGCGGGCCCGGATGCGCGAGGCCTGGATCTCCATCAGGGCCACGAGGCCATGGACCTCAGGCTCTGCGGGCAGGAGTTCGGCGACGATCCGGCCCAGCCGCAGCGCTTCTGCGCAGAGCTCGGGACGCATCCAGTCATCGCCGGCGGTCGCGGAGTAGCCCTCGTTGAAGATGAGGTAGATGACCTCCAGGACGGACGGCAGTCGCCGCGCCAACTCGTCGTCGCGCGGCACCTCGAAGGGCACGTGGGCATCGGTGAGACTCCGCTTCGCGCGGACGACCCGTTGCGCAACGGTGGATTCGGAGACAAGGAAGGCGCGAGCGATCTCGTCGGTGGTGAGCCCGCCGAGCAAACGCAGGGTCAGCGCGACGCGGGCCTCGGTGGAGAGCACCGGGTGGCAGGCGGTGAAGACCAGGCTCAGCAGGTCGTCGCCGATGTCCTCGTCCAAGGCTCCGCCGTGAGCTGCGCCCGCACCGGTTGATGTGTCCGAATCGGCGTGCATCTCTAGTTCACGGCCGAGTTGGGCCTGCTTGCGCTCGAGCCGCTCGTTGCGCCGGATCAGGTCGATCGCCCGGCGCTTGCCGACGGCCATGAGCCAGGCACCCGGATTGCGCGGGACACCCGAGTCCGGCCACTGCTCGAGGGCCGCGACCAGGGCGTCCTGGGCGAGTTCCTCGGCAGTGCTGACATCGCGAACCAACCGAGCCAGGCCGGCAATGACCCTGGCCGATTCGATCCGCCACACGGCCTCAATGGCCCGATGTGTCGCCTCTACTGCGGGAGAAGTCTCGGACGCGGCCACGGCCCTTGATCAGACCACGCCCATCCGCCGTTATGCGCATAACGGTCACGGATCGGCTCCGAATTTGACCTTATGCGCATAACGGCGAAAGAGGGATTGGCTTAGCCTCATCGGGCCTAGTGCTGGTTCGCCTCGATCTGCGCCCGCAGCCGATCTTCCTGCTCGCGGACCTCCGGGGTGTAGGCGTCGCCGAAGTCCTCGGCCTCGAAGACCTGGCGAATCTCGATCTCGGTCTCCGTGTCAGCACCGATGGGCACGCGCTTGACCCACTCGACCGCCTCGTCCCTGGACCGCACATCGAGGATCCAGAAACCGGCAATCAGTTCCTTCGTCTCGCTGAACGGGCCGTCGGTCACGGTTGTGGTGCCGCCGGAGAAACGAACCCGGGCGCCCTTCGAACTCGGATGCAGGCCCTCACCAGCGAGCATGACGCCTGCCTTGACCAGTTC
>JALZIX010000352.1 GCA_030860025.1 Actinomycetota bacterium | reverse complement strand
GCGCGGACGAATCCGGCGATCGACAGTGGCTTGTCCCTCGGGAGGTGATCGAGGGTGAACCACACCCCGAGGTCGTGCGGGACGGAATCGAAGCCGCAGGCGTGCACCAACCGGGCACCGCTGTGCTCGGCGCTGTCCTGATGTGCGAGCCACATCCGATCCACGAACTCCGATTCCCCGGTGATGTCCAGGTAGTCGGTGCCACCCTCCGCGCAGGCGGCGACGAGGGGTCCCCCGTGCTGCATGAACGGTCCGACGGTCGAGGCGACCACCCGACTAGACCCGGCAAGAACTCGCAAAGAGGACCTGTCGGAGCTGTCGGCAAGGATCACGCCGATTGGCGACACCTGCTTCGCGACCCCAGCCAACCGGTCGGCGACAGCACGCAGGCGCTCGCGATCGCGCCCGGCGATTGCCCAGCGGGTCCCCTGCGGGGCGTGCCGAGCCAGGTACTCGGCGGTCAGGCCACCGGTGAAACCAGTGCCACCGAATAGGACGACGTCGTAGTCGCGGGCGTGGTCCGGCAGCCTCAAGGCACGATCTCGCCCTCGATCACTTCTGGTGCCTTGCTGCCACGGGGTGAGGTCAGCCCGTCCACCCGCCGAGAGCGGACCCGGGCCGGTCCCATGGTTCGGGCAACCCGGCCGAGGATCAAGCGGCGAACCCACGGTCGGGTCACGGGGATGAGACACATCAAGCCGGCGACATCGGTCACGAAACCGGGTATGAAGACCAGCAGGCCGCCGAGCGCCACCAGGCCGGCATCCACGGCGGCTGTTGCGGGCGCCTTGCCGCTGCGCGAGGCGGCTCCCATGGCACGCAGAGCGCGCACGCCCTCCCGGCCGAACAGCCACAGGCCGATGGCGGACGTGATCAACGCCAGCAGGATCGTCCATCCGAAACCGATCCAGTTCCCCACGAGGATGAACACGATGACCTCGGCGATCAGCAGCACCCCGAGGATCGGTCCCAATCGAGCGCGTATCACGAGCGTTCCTTCCGGTTTGCGATCGCGAGGGCGCGGGCTCCGCGGCTGCGGTTGTGCAATCCCCACCAGCCCACTCGGACCAGTGCCTCTCCAACGATCGAGGAGCTCATCTTGCTCCGCCCCCGCACCCGCTCGGTGAAGCAGATCGGGACCTCGATGATGTCGTAGCCGGCGCGCCATGTCCGCCAGGTGAGATCCACCTGGAAGCAATAGCCCGCACTCGAGATGTCGGCCAGCGGAAGATCGCTCAGCACGCTCGCGCGGAACGCGCGGAAGCCAGCGGTGGCGTCCTGCACCGGCAACCGGAGCATCGTGCGGGCGTAGCGGTTCCCTCCGCGGGACAAGGCCAACCGCCACGCCGCCCAGCCCTCGACCCGACCGCCCGCTACGTACCTCGATCCGATCACCAAGTCCGCCTCGGCCAAGGCGCGGAGCAAGTCCGGCAACTGTTCTGGTGCATGGGAGCCGTCAGCATCCATCTCGGCGATCACGTCATACCGGCGACTCAGTCCCCACTCGAAGCCCGCGAGATAGGCCCTGCCCAGACCGTTCTTGTCCGCGCGGTGGAGTACGTGGATCTGCTCGTCCGCGGCTGCAAGCCGGTCGGCGAGTTCGCCGGTTCCGTCGGGACTGGCGTCGTCCACCACCAGAATGTCGACCCTGGGATTAGCAGCGCGGGTGCGGGACAGGATGGACTCGAGGTTGTCGATCTCGTCGTAGGTGGGGATGACCACCAGTGCGCGCTGGTTCGACTCTGTCACGACGCAGCCACCCGGCGGCCGCGTCGCCCCGGGCCGACAAGTGCCCACGCCCAGGCGAGCAGCCCCAGGCCGACGAGCGCCCATTCAGGCGCCTCGCGGACGCGACTGGCGATCGTATCCGCGCGCCGCAAGCCGACCTCGGCGACCAGCGTCTCCTGGGTGAACAGCTCCGTGGACTGAACGACTGAGCCGTCCGGTGCGATGAACGCGCTGATCCCTACCGTCGATGCGACGACGACCGGGCGCCCGTGCTCGACAGCCCGCAGGCGGGCCATCGCCAGTTGTTGATGGGTCTCGTCGGACAAACCGAAGGTGGCGTTGTTGGTCTGGACGACGAGAACGCCGGCCCCGGCATCCACGACATCCGCGGCGAGATCGTCATAGGCGATCTCGAAGCAGATCAGGTCTCCGAAGCGGACCCCTGCTGCGTCGAAGATGCCGACCTCGCTCCCGGCAACGAAGTCCCGCCCGACCAGCTCGGTCAGGTCGGTTACCCGCTCGATCAATGCGCGCGCCGGCATGTATTCGGCGAATGGGACCGGATGACGCTTGACGTACATCTGGCCTGGGCCACTCTCGGGATCCCAGAGGATGCCGACGTTGCTCACCTGGTCCGGTCCGGGCCCGTTCAACACCGCGCCCACCAGGATCGGGACGCCAACGGCCTGGGCGGCCCGGTCGATGGCTGCCGCCGCGTCTGGATTGCTCAAGGGGTCGATGTCGGAGGAGTTCTCGGGCCAGATGACAAGGTCCGGGGCGGCTCGGCGACCGGCCGCAGCATCAGCGGCTAGGGCGATGGTCGCTTCCACATGGTTGTCCAACACCGCACGCCGCCGGGAGTTGAAATCCAGGCCCGCCTGGGGCACATCACCCTGCACGATGGCGATCGTCGTCTTCGCCTGTGTGTCACCGGGGAGTGATTCCGCTCCTAAGGCGAACCATCCAGACGCAGCCAGCAGCGGGACGGCAGCGGTGGCGAGGCCCCGACGAATCGCCTCCATGCGCCCGGCGGAGACGACAGCGGCGGCCAGGGCCGTGCCGGTCAGCGCCACGCCGAAGCTCACCAACGGCACCCCACCAAAGGCGGCCAACGCGGCGAAGGGTCCGTCTGGCTGGCTGAACCCCAACCTGCCCCAGGGGAACCCGCCTACGAACCAGCGACTGCGCAGGGCCTCGCCCGCGACCCACAATGCGGCCATCCACACGGGCCACGCGGGCAAGCGGCTGACCGCAGCCCATGCCGCTCCCATCAACGCTAGATAGGACGCCTGCCATAGCGCCAGAAGCAGCCACGGCCAGGCCGGTAGAAACTCTGCCGCCCAAGCCACATGCGGCAGGAAGAAGGCCAGTCCGCTGACCAGGCCCAGCCAGGCCCCGGATCGAGCCCGGCCGCCGCGGACTGCGATCGCCAGGGTCGCCGGGCCGAGAATGGCCAACAGTCGGAGGTCATACGGCGGAAAGGCGAGTCCGGTAGCCAAGCCGCCGAGGACCACCAGCACAGTTGCCGCGCCGCGCAGTTTTTGGGAGTCGCCAGATGTAGCCTGCGTGGCGCTCGCCGGACCTTCCGGCGGCAGATCGCCGCCGTCGGGATGGAGCGAGGCGAGAGCGCCAGTCGTGGCCGCACTGCCCACGTCAGTTCCCTCCGCCCGCCCCGAACGGCTGCCGGGGGTGAGGACACCAGCATTCCACGGTCGGAGCCGAAGCTGCGAACGCGCCCGCGAGGCGGGGTCGTTGCGTACGGGCCTGCAGCATCGTAGGAATCCGACGCTTCGCGCAGGTGGGGAAGAAGAGGCCCGGCCATGTCTTCGGACCGGCGTCTCGCGCGGCTGGCTGCAGCTCGAGCGCCGTTGTCTACTGGCTCGCCGGACCATCTCCTTCCCACCCGCTCCCGAGCGTTTCCCCCTGACGGCATACGTGGCGTCCTGCCCTGGCCAGGCACCCCACGCAGATGCTGCGCGGACGCACGAGCCGACGTCGCCGTACACCGATCTCAGGGGAAGGTCACACTCGGATTGCCCGATGTGCGATTCCGAGAACTTACCCCGGATACTGCTTGAGCTGTCAACCGGTTCGGCGCCAGCTGAGTGTCTGGCCGCCCACTTTTTTGCCAGATGCGGCAGTGCTAGGGGACGACGATGGTGCCGGTGGCGCGGGTGATCACCAGGGGTGGGTCCAGGACGTCGGCGGCGGACGGTCCGCGATCGGGCGACGAACGGCAGACGACTCGGGCTTCGAACGCGATAGCCCGGCTTCGCTGGCCCACGCGGGTGAGCCTGGCGCTGGCCTCCACGATGTCGCCGGCCTGCAGTGGTGCGAGCATCTCTATGGAGTCGTACCCGGCGAGCAAGGATTCGTCGCCGTCGGTGCGGATGGCCAGTTCGGTGGCGACATCGCCGAAAAGCCCTACGGCGTAGGCACCTTCGACCAGGTTGCCGCCGTAGTGCGCGTGTGAGTGCGGCACATATCGACGATGCGTGACGGTCAATCCCACGAGATCGTTAGCGGGCACGGGCGGTCTCCTTGTTAGCGAGGATGTGGACGAGGTACGAAGCGACTTCCCCAGGCGTGGTCCCCCGGCCGAATATTCGATCGACCCCGAGTTCGGCGGCCATCATGGGATCAAAGCGCGGGCCCCCGACGATGATCAGCGGGCGCTCCTCCCCCATCGCCTCCCGGAAGGCGGCGGCGAGTTCGCGGGTGTTGCGCAGGTGCGCATCGCGCTGGGTCACGACCTGAGAGACGAGGACCGCGTCGGCCTTGCCCTTGCGCGCTCGGCTGACCAACTCAGGCACGGTCACCTGGGCGCCGAGGTTGGCGACCTTCATCTCCCGGTAGTACTCCAACCCCTTCTCCCCCGCGTAGCCTTTGACATTGAGGATCGCGTCGATCCCGACGGTATGCGCGTCAGTACCGATACACGCGCCCAAAACGACAAGCTTGCGGCGCAGGGTGGCTTTGATGGCCAGGTTGGCCTCCTT
>JALZIX010000338.1 GCA_030860025.1 Actinomycetota bacterium | reverse complement strand
GGTCGGGTCGAACGGGCGTCGGCTGCTCCATGAATCGCCTGCTCGGTGAAGTCTGGCTGGGGTGAGGCTGGTGTCTGGGCCATCAGATCGGCAACTACGTCGATCCCATCGGAGTTCCACGCCTCGTACAGGATGGGTAACTCCCATGCACCTGTCGCCCGCAACGAGATCCCCCGTGGCCCGGTCCGCCGGATCTCGCCGCGGATGACCAACAGCCAGGAATGGAATACCGTTGCGGCATAGGGACCTTGGGCGTCTTCGAAGAAGGTTGCATCCGCGCAACCCGTCCCGTCATCGAGGGTCACGAAAACCACCCGCCGGCCTGAGCGCACTGGAGGGGTCTGAGTTGCGACCTTGACCCCGGCCACCAGCACCTCGGACTTGCTCCGCACAGCCAGCAGGTCCTTGGCCCGAACGATCCCCAGTGCTCCGAACAGCGGACTGTAGAAGTCCACTACATGCCGGCTGGCATCCAGACCGAGCACTTCCAACTCGGCACTGACCCGCTCCGCGTCGGTCATCTCCGGCAAACCCCCGGCCGAACCGGCCAGTTCTTTGTCCCCGGGTGGGGGGAAGTCGAAGGCCAGCTGAGTTCCTGATGCTGCCCTCGAACGCCGCCCACGCGGAGTCAACGTCCCGGTGGCCTTCTTGGCGCTTCGCGACCACGTGTCGAGCTCCTTGCACTGGAGGAGCAGGTCACGCCGGTTCACCGTTCCCCTCCGCCGAACGGGGATGGAGCGTCCGATCCGGTAGAGCGAATCGAATCCCCCGGCCACGATGAGCCGCTCCACGATCGGGCGGGAGACCCCGGCTCGGTGGAAGAAATCCGACAGCGAGGCGTACGGCCGACCCGCCACGATGCCGGCCACCTCCGCATCGTTGATGCCCTTGACGTCGGCCAAGGACAGCCGGATGCCGTACCGGGTGGGATCGGGCAAACCGGGCGGCAGCCACTCCGGTGGAGTCCACGTTCCCTCTGCGTTGGTGGATGTGGAGGGCGTGGGCACCGGCTCGACCCGGTAGACCCCGTCGGAGATGTTGACGTCCAGGCCCAGAATCGGGATGCCGAAGTTGCGGGCGTCGTCGAGGATCAACCGCTTGGGGTACATCCCCGGATCGTGGGTCAACACCCCGGCGACGAAGGCGGCCGTGTGGTGCGCCTTGAGCCAAGCGGACTGGTAGGTGGGTAGCGCGAAAGCCGCGGCATGAGCCTTGCAGAAACCGAACGAGCCAAAGGCAGCCAGCACCTCCCATATTCGTTCGGCATCGGGCAGCGAGTAGCCGCGCTTGAGGGCAATCGGCATGAACCACGCCTGCACCTCCGGATGGCCGTCCTTGTGCCCCAGGGCGCGACGGACTTCGTCCGCCTCGGCCAGGGTGACCCCGGTGACTGTGTGCACGATCTCGAGCACCTGCTCGTGAAAGACCACGACGCCGCCGGTCTCCTCCAGGGTGTATCGCAGGCTCTCGTGCAGGTACGACGGCTCCGCCCAGCCCTGCCTGGTCATCAGGAACGGTGTGACCATGTCGCTTTTGACCGGTCCGGGCCGGAACAGCGAGATGTCGATGATGATGTCCTCGAAGCTCTCCGGCGCAAACTTGCCGACCAACTCGCGCTGTCCCGGTGACTCGATCTGGAACATCCCGAGCGTGCGGGTGGATTGGATGAGTTCGAAGGTCGTCGGGTCATCCCGGGCAATGGCGACTATGTCCACCCGTACACCATCGGTACGGGCCACCTCGTCGAGTGCATGGGCGATCGCCGACTGCATCCGGATGCCGAGCAGATCGAGCTTGAGCAGGCCGAGTTCTTCGACGTCGTCCTTGTCGAACTGGCTCATCGGGTAACCCAGGAAGCTGCGTTCGACGGGGGTTCGGTCGAGGAGGGTCTGATCGGAGAGCAGAACTCCGCACGGATGCAGAGCGATATGACGGGGCAGACCGTCCAGGCTCTCGACCAGATCGAAGAGCAACTCCAGCTTGGCCTGCGCGATGCCACTAGCCCGCAACTCAGGCAGGTCGCGTAAGGCCGCCCTGGCTTGGTTGGCGCGGATGTGCGGGAAAGCCTTGGCCAGTGCGTCGATCTCGCCAAGCGGCATACCGAGCGCGGCACCGACATCCCGGATCGCGTGCCGCACCCGATAGGTGTCCATCATGGACACACAGCTGACCCGATCATCGCCGTACCTGGCGATCACCGCGTCATAGACCTCCATTCGGCGTGCAGACTCCACGTCGATGTCGATGTCGGGCAAGGCTTTTCGCAGCGGAGACAGAAACCGCTCCATGAGCAGCCGGTAGCGGATCGGGTCGACATCAGAGATCCCGAGCAGGTAGGTGACCAGGCTTCCGGCGCCGGATCCGCGAGCTGCCGCGCGGACTCCCATCGAACGGATCAAGTCGGCGACATCGGCGACGGTCAGGAAGTAGGACGGGTAGCCCAGCGTCCCGATGACGGCCAACTCGTCGGTCAGTCTTTGCCGGACGGCATCGGTCACCGTCATTGCGCGACGGCCGAACCCCGCCTCGCAGCGCTGGGCGAGCACCTCTCCTGCCCGCAGCCCCTCTTCACTCGGCGCGCGGACGACGTCGAGTTCCGGGAAGTGCACGGTGCCCAGGCCGAGATCGCGCCGGGAGTCGACTGCGCACTGCTCGGCCAGCCGGGCGGTGGCGGTGAGCAGCCGGTCACCGATCTCGTCGTCGGCGAGCTCCGCGGCGATCTCGGCCATCTCCTTGCCGGATTTGAGGTAGCCCTCGGCACTACGCCGGTCGAGGTGACGCAGGTCGAGCGGGACCAGCCGCCGGCTCGCGTCGAGAACGTCCGCGGTAGGGCCATCGAATGGATCGACATAGCGGACTGCGTTGGTGAGCACCATGGGCACGCCGTGCCGCAGTCCGAAGCGGAGCATCGATTCCGCGCGGGCCCGATCCCCCTGGGCGCGGTGATGCACGACCTCTAGATAGACCTGCTGGGTGCCCAGCCGGTCCCGCCAGGCGACGAGTTCGGCCTCGGCGAGATCAGGTCGCCGACCGGCCAGTGCCCGACCCAGCATCGAATCCGGGCCGAACAGGGCGACCAACGCACCGTGACGAGCATGTTCGGCCACCAGATCCCGACTGCTCACCGGCGTACCGCGCTCTCCAGCGAAATGAGTGGCGCTGGTCAGCCGACACAGCGCTCGCCAGCCGTCTCCGGCCCGGGCGAGAAGGGTGACCCGAGGTAGCCGGAAGTCCACGCTGGCTCCGCCGCGGGCCGGGGTCAAGCGGGCGGTCCGGCGTACCGGCAGCTTCCCGGCCACCGACCCGATGGCCAGATCCAGTCCGAAGATGGGCCGAATACCTGCCTCCCGGCAGGCCACCGCGAACTTCACCGCACCGGACAGACCGTCGCGATCAGTCAGCGCCAGCGAGCTCATCCCGTGTTCGGCGGCCCGCTCGACCAGTTCGCTCGGGTGGTTGGCGCCGTACCGGAGGGAGTAGCCCGATGCGACGTGCAGATGGACGAACGGATCACCACTCATCTCAGAGTACGAGCGGCGGCTGCCGGAAAATCGCACCAACGATCTCGCCGCATCGGCCCGTCTTGACTTCTCGGCCATGCCCGTCGCCCGTTACGCGCACGTCGGTCTGCGGGAGCGGATCTGGAAACTGCGGGACTCGATGACTGCTTACGACGCGGCCTAGATCACCCGAAGTGGTCATTCTCTATCCCCGCCCGTCACCCGTTCCACCAGCCGGCAGAACGTCGCCACCTCGCGGATCAGGTCATCGGCCTCCCGGGCGGTGACTGAACCGACGATCCCGGCCTC
>JALZIX010000292.1 GCA_030860025.1 Actinomycetota bacterium | reverse complement strand
TGCCCCAGACGACTGGGCCGATTCCAGGTGAGTCACTCGCGGCTACGACAGCCGCGCCCGCACCGTCACCGAAGATGATGCAGGTGCCGCGGTCGTCCTGATCGGTCCAGTCCGTGAGCTTCTCAGCACCGATGACCAGCACGTTTTGCGCCGATCCGCTGCGAATGGCATCTGCCGCATTTGCCAACCCATAGCAGAAGCCCGCGCACGCCGCATTCACGTCGAAGGCGCCCGGCGCTGTCATTCCGAGGCGGTGCGCGATTTCCGGTGCCAGCCCGGGAATCGGTGCCGGTGGCGAGCACGTGGCGAGGATGACCGTATCGATGTCCTCGGCGAGAACGCCGCTGCTGGCCAACGCCTTTCCGGATGCCGCGACGGACATGTCGACGACCGACTCGTCATGGGCGGCGAACCGACGCTCGGAAATTCCTACCCGCGCACGAATCCATTCGTCGCTGGTGTCCACCCGTTGTGAGATCTCCTCGTTGGTGACAATCCGCCGGGGGCGGTAATCACCGAAGCCGAGGATCTGCGCTCCGGGTGCGCCGGCCCGCAGGCTCAGATTCCGGGTCATGCACGTACTCCTTGAGAGCTCATCGCACCCTCGTCGGATACAGCCGAGCAACCGGATCGCCGGCATCGACGAGATCACCGGTCACGACTAGCCATTCAGCCAGTACGCCGTCATACCCGGCGGAGAGATGCACTTCTTCGCGGCGGCTTGTGACGACGCCGAGCGGGGTGCCGGCGTCGACGTTTGCCCCCTCGGCGACATCGGCCAGGCCGACGGTGCCGCGGACCGGTGCCACCACCATCCGCCAGTCCGGTCGGTGTTCGTCCTCGGTCTTGCCTGACTGCCGGGCAAGCATGTCGCGCGCGGCGTCCAGATCGCCGGGTGTCTTCACCGCGACGATCGGCACTCCCTTGAGTTCCCGCTTAGCTAGTCCGGCGAGGACTCCGGCTGGCGGCAGTTCGATGATTCCGCGTACACCGATGTCGCGCATCGCGGCCAGGCACGAGTCGAAGCGGACCGGCGAGGTTAACTGGGCGACCACACGGCGTACCGTCCCGCGCCCGGTCTCCACCGCCGTGCCGTCTGAGTTGGTGAGCAACAACCGGCTGGGGTCGGTGCTGGTGATCCCGTCGGCGAAGGCAGCCAAGGCGTCCTGAGCGGGCTGCATGTAGGAGGTGTGGAAGGCCCCGGCCACCGACAGCGGGATGACCCGGGTCTTGTCCGGCGGCTTGTCGGCCAACGCGGCCAACGCGTCCAGGTCACCGGCCGCGACGATCTGTCCAGCGCCGTTGCGGTTGGCCGGGGTGAGCCCCAACTCGTCGAGGCGGGCGAGCACTGAGTCCGGATCCCCGCCGACGAGTGCAGACATACCGGTCGGCGTGAGCTTGCAGGCCGCTGCCATCTCGCGGCCCCGCACAGCCGCGAAGGCCACCGCAGCCTCCGGACTCAGCGCTCCGGCGACCGCGGCCGCGGTGATCTCGCCCACGCTGTGCCCCGCCGTGAGGGTCGAGTCGGCCGGCGCACCACCGTCGGCGCGCAGCAGGCCCAACTCATCGGCAGCAAGCAGTCCCAGCGCGACAACCAGCGGTTGGGTCACCGCGGTGTCTTTGATCTCCTCGGCTCCAGCCGTCGTACCGAGAGCAATGAGATCGATGCCGCAGACCGCGGAGAACCAACTCATCCGCGCCCGGGCACCGTCCAACTCCAGCCACGGCACCAACATCCCCGGCGTTTGCGCGCCTTGGCCGGGAGCGAGGATAACGAGCACCTGTACACGATATGCACTATCGGTCTGGAGATGTGTCCACGGGCTACACGAATCACTTCGCTTGGTTGTTTGGAGGTTATCTACAAGGTGGCGCGCTTGAGCTGCTCTCCGGCGCGGCCATCATTCAGGGCCGACAGGGTCAGCGCGATCTGCAGGGTCCAGGCTCCACGGGGTGTGGTGGGTTGAACCCCGCTGTCCTGGGCCGCCCGGCGAAGCCGGTAGCGGACCGTGTTCGGGTGCACGAACATTGCGCGTGCGGCGGCTTCGAGACTGCCGCCGGCGCCGAGGTAGGCCCGCACCGTGTCCAGCACGACCGAACCCGATTGGGTGAGCCGTTGCGTCATCCCGGCCAACTCGGCCAGCGCCAGTCGGTCGCCGGCCAGTGCGCGTTCGGGAAGCAGATCCGCTGCTGACACCGGCCGGGGAGCCTGCGGCCATGCGGCCGCAACGCCCAGGGCGCTCTGGGCGGCGGCCGCGGAGACGCCCACATCGCCGAAGGAAGTGACCACGGGGCCGCAGACGACTGGTCCTGGCCCGAACTGCTCGGCCAGCGCCACGGCATGCTCCATCGGGTCGGTGGTCGCGGCCAGTACGACGACCAGATCCTCCTCGTGGACGCCCGCGAGAACCTTCAGCCCCCTGCGGTGCCCGGCCCGCGTCACCGAACCGTGGATCTGCTCCCGGTCCTCGTCTGGGGCGGCGCCGATCATCACCAGAACCATTCCGGCCCCTGCCCAGCCGAGGGCGGCAGCCTGGCTGGCGAGGGTCTGCGCGGGCTCCCCGCGCAGCAGGCTGTCGATGGCCAGTGCCTCGAGGCGGGCATCCCAGGCGCCTCTGCTCTCGGCGTAGCTGGCGTAGATCTGCGCGGCGGCGAAGGCCACCTCCCTGCTGTAGCGCAGCACTGCTTCGCGCAGTTCGGTCTCGGTGCCAGGTTCGGCAAGCGACTCGATCCGCGATTCGACAACGCCGACCACGACCCGGATCAGATCAACCGTTTGCTTGAGGGACACCGCCCGCGCCAGCTCGCGGGGAGCGGTGCCGAAGACCTCGCCGGTCAGTCGCGGCGGCACGTGCGGATCGCGCATCCACTCCACCAGTGCGGACACGCCCGCCTGCGCGACGAGGGTGACCCACGAGCGCCGGTCGGGCGGCATGGACCGAAACCACGGAAGGAGTTCGTCCATTTTCGCGACGCTCTGGGTGGCCAGGGCGCCGGCCGAGCGCTCGAGACGCCGCATCGTCGTGGTCATCGGCGATTGGTCCACAGGACTCAGCCTGCCACCGCCCGGGCTCCAGGGCGGCGCCGGTGGCGATCCGGCAAGGGCAGAATGCGGTGATGCGACGGCTGCTGCTCGGGGCTGCTGTGCTCGCCGCCCTCGTCACCGTTCTCGCGGTGCTGGTGGCACACAGCGTGCCGGCGCTGCTGGATGTCGATGCCGCTGCCGGCGCTGCGTTGCGCTTCGACGGTGGCGGCAGCACCGGCGTGGACGTGCTCCAGGTGCTCACGGCGCCGGGACTGTCGGTCTTCCGACTGGTGATACTGCTGCCGCTCGCGGTCTGGTATGCGGTGCGCCGCGAGTTTCGAGTGACCGGCTTCATCGTCGTCGCGGCAGTCGTGGTCGGGCCGCTGACCACTCTTCTCAAGGAACTGGTTGGGCGGGTGCGGCCCACCGCAGACGACCCGCTCGTGGCAGCCGACGGGCTGTCTTTTCCCAGTGGGCACTCATCCGGTGCGGCAACCCTGGCCGGGATCCTTCTCGTACTCCTGTGGTCGGTCGTCAACCACCGGTGGCGGGTGTGGTTGGCCGGGGCACTTGTGCTCGCGGCCACGTGTGTCGCCTGGACACGCATCGCACTAGGCGTGCACTACCTCTCTGACGTCCTGGGCGGGCTGTCACTCGGTGCCGCGGTGGTCCTCGCGTCCATGGCGGTGTTCGGGATCTACCCCGGTGGCCCGGCAGAACGGTCCGCATCCGGGCGGGTAGACGCGGCCGCTCGTTCTGACTGATCCGCGGGGCGGGCATACTCGCGCCGCATGACGAGCCCACAGGACCTGCTGAGAGACGCCGAGCACCTCCAGGAGAGAACGGTGGATCTGCGCCGCCGGATACACCGGCGCCCCGAACTGGGGCTCCAGTTGCCCGAGACCCAGGCCACGATCCTTGCCGAGATCGAAGATCTGGATCTCGAGGTACGGACCGGCACGTCGCTCAGCTCCGTCGTGGCTGTCCTCGAGGGCTCCCATGACGGGCCGACGTTCCTTTTGCGCGGTGACATGGACGCCCTGCCGTTGACCGAGGACACCGGCCTGGACTTCAGCTCGGAGATCCCCGGTGCCATGCATGCGTGCGGACACGACACGCATGTCGCGATGCTGGCGGGTGCCGCCCGGCTGCTCGCAGCCAAGCGCGACGACATCGCGGGGCGGGTTCTCTTCATGTTCCAGCCCGGCGAGGAGGGCTTCCACGGTGCCCGTCACATGCTTGAGGAGGGTCTGCTCACCACGGTGGCCGACGCGCCCGTCAGCGGCGCATTCGCACTGCACACCATCTCGACGTACGCCAGCGGAACGGTGCACACCCGCGGCGGACCGTTCCTGGCTTCCGAGGACCGGATCGTGATCACCGTGTCGGGCCGGGGCGGGCATGCCTCCGCGCCGCATCAAGCCCAGGACCCGATCCCTGCTGCGTGTGAGATCGTGTTGGGCCTGCAGACGATGGTCAGCAGGCGGGTGGATGTCTTTGATCCGGCGGTGGTCACCATCGCCACGATCTCGGCGGGCACGGCCGACAACATCATCCCGCCCACAGCAACCCTGCGCGGCACGATGCGAACCCTCTCGGCGGGCACCCGTGCGGCGGTGAGAGATCACGTACGGCGGATCGCCGAGGACATCGCCAGTGCGCACGGCCTGACCGCGGGGGTCGACCTCATTGCCGGATTCCCGGTGACCGTCAACAACGCCGAGTCAGCAGCGAACTCCCGCAAGGTCGCGCAGCACCTGCTCGGTGCCGAGCGCGTGCCGCCGATGGAGTTCCCGACCATGGGCTCAGAGGACTGGTCCTACGTGCTGGAAAAGGTTCCCGGGGCCATGGCCTTCCTGGGTGCCTGCTCGCCCGGCCTGGAGCCCGAGGATGCGCCAGCGAACCATTCGAACCTGGTGGTCTTCGACGAGGCCGCCCTTTCCACCGGTGTCGCGCTCTATGCAGCCATGGCCCTGGACGCACTCGGCCGATAGCAAGCGCTACTCGCCGCCGCCCTCTTCGGAGAAGACGTTCTTGGCCGCGGACGGGTCCTCCAGGTGGTACTTCTCGATGGCCTGTGCCACCACCTCGGGCGGAAGTTCGCCGCGGGTCACCAACGAGGCCAGCACCCGGACCGTGATCGATTCCGCATCGACCCGGAAGTGCCGGCGCAGCGCCGGGCGGGTGTCGGACAGGCCGAACCCGTCGGTGCCCAAGGAGGCATAGCGCCCCTTTTCACCGGCCAAGTAGGGCGCGAGCAGGTCCGGTACCGCGCGCATCCAATCCGAGACCGCCACGATCGGCCCGGGAGCATCATTCAGCCGCCGGACCACGTACGGGGTGCGCGGCGATGAATCGGAGTTCAGCAGGTTCCAGTCCTCGGTCTCCTGCGCCTCGCGGCGCAATTCCGTCCAGGACGTCACCGACCACACATCGGCCGACACGTTCCAGTGCTCGGCCAGGAGTGCCTGTGCCCGCATGGCCCAAGGGACCGCGACTCCCGAGGCCAGGATCTGGGCTCTGGGCCTGGATCCCTCCTCGGCCGCTGGCGCATACCGATAAATCCCGGCGAGGATCCCGTCCACGTCAACGTCCTCGGGCTCCGCCGGCTGGACATAGGGTTCGTTGTAGAGGGTGAGGTAATAGAAGACGTCGGGGGAACGCTGCGCGGGATCGTCGCCGGTCATCCGGAGCAAACCGTCCCGCACGATGTGCCCCAACTCGTATCCGAAAGCCGGGTCGTAGGAGACCACGCCTGGGTTCGTGGCCGCGAGCAGCAACGAGTGCCCGTCCTGGTGCTGCAAGCCCTCCCCGTTCAGGGTCGTCCGCCCCGCGGTGGCGCCGAGGGCGAAACCGCGAGTCATTTGGTCAGCGGCAGCCCAGAAGCTGTCACCGGTCCGCTGGAATCCGAACATCGAGTAGAAGATGTAGATCGGGATCATCGCTTCGCCATGTGTGGCATAGGTAGATCCGGCGGCGGTGAACGACGCGGTCGATCCAGCCTCGTTGATCCCCTCGTGCAGGATCTGACCGGTTTCGGACTCCTTGTAGGACAACATCAGGTCCTGGTCGACCGAGGTGTAGGTCTGGCCGTGCGGTGAGTAGATCTTCTGGATCGGGAAGAGCGAATCCATCCCGAACGTGCGTGCCTCGTCGGGGATGATCGGTACGAACCGCGGGCCCATCTCCTTGTCCTTGAGCAGGTCACGGAAGAGCCGGACGAAGGCCATCGTGGTGGCGACTTCCTGCTTGCCCGAACCGCGCCGGACCGCGTCATAGGCCTGGGCTCCCGGTTGGGCAAGTGGCTTCGCGGTCACAATGCGCCTGGGCAGCACACCGCCGAGCCGCCGACGGCGCTCAGCCATGTAGCGCAGTTCCTCGGAGTCGGCCGTCGGCTTGAAATAAGGCGGCAGCTTCTCGTCGAGCGCGCTGTCGGGGATGTCCAGGAAGAGCCGGTCGCGCAGACCCTTGAGGTCGTCGAGGGTCAGCTTCTTCATCTGGTGCGTGGAGTTACGGCCCTCGAAGTGGCTGCCCAGCGTCCAACCCTTGATGGTCTTGGCCAAAATCACGGTCGGCTGGCCGGTATGGCGTTCGGCGGCTTGGAAGGCGGCGTAGACCTTGTGATAGTCGTGGCCGCCGCGCTTGAGCGCCCAGATCTCATCGTCGGTCATACCGGCGACCATGGCGGCCGTCCGCGGATCGCGACCGAAGAAGTGGTCGCGGACGAACCTGCCGTTATTTGCCTTGTAGGTCTGGTAGTCGCCGTCCGGGGTCGCGTTCATGACATTGACCAGGGCACCGTCGAGGTCATTGGCCAGCAGGGCATCCCACTCCCGACCCCAGATCACCTTGATGACGTTCCAGCC
>JALZIX010000281.1 GCA_030860025.1 Actinomycetota bacterium | reverse complement strand
GTGCCGATGTGACCACTGCGTCGCCGGAGTTCGGTGGGACGCGACGACATCGACACGCCGACCGGCGGGGGGTGTTTGTGCCGGGCTCTCCGACGCCCCTAACTTCGTCCTCGTCGACCGAGTTGACATAACTGTAGGCTGAACTTGAGGATGAGGGTCCAGTTGGGGAGCGCCGCATGACACCTCCGCACAACTATCTAGCGGTCATCAAGGTCGTCGGCATCGGCGGCGGCGGGGTGAACGCGGTCAACCGCATGATCGAGGTCGGCCTCAAGGGGGTCGAGTTCATCGCCATCAACACCGATGCGCAAGCACTGCTGATGAGCGATGCGGATGTCAAGCTCGATGTCGGCCGTGAGCTCACCCGTGGTCTCGGTGCCGGAGCCCTGCCGGAGGTCGGCCGCAAAGCCGCCGAAGATCATCGGGAGGAGATTGAGGAGGTGCTCAAGGGAGCCGACATGGTCTTCGTCACCGCCGGCGAGGGCGGCGGCACGGGCACCGGCGGTGCTCCCGTCGTTGCCAGCATGGCCCGCAAGCTCGGTGCACTGACCATCGGCGTGGTCACCCGGCCGTTTTCCTTCGAGGGCAAACGACGGGCTACGCAGGCGGAACAGGGAATCGAGGAACTGCGCAATGAGTGCGACACGCTCATCGTCATCCCCAACGATCGGCTGCTGCAACTTGGTGATCGCAACGTCAGCGTCATGGATGCGTTTCGCACCGCCGATCAGGTGCTGCTCTCGGGTGTGTCGGGCATCACCGACCTGATCACCACCCCCGGCTTGATCAACCTCGACTTCGCCGACGTCAAGGCAGTGATGTCCGGAGCCGGTTCGGCCCTGATGGGTATCGGCAGCGCTCGCGGAGACAACCGAGCGCTGGCTGCGGCCGAGCAGGCCATCGCGAGCCCCCTGCTGGAAGCGTCCATGGAAGGCGCCCACGGTGTGCTGCTATCCATTTCGGGCGGATCCGACCTCGGGCTGTTCGAGATCAACGAGGCGGCCTCGCTCGTCGCGGACGCTGCACACCCTGACGCCAACATCATTTTCGGTGCGGTCATCGATGACGCGCTGGGTGACGAGGTGCGGATCACCGTGATCGCCGCGGGATTCGACACGGGCACACCGACGTACAAGAAGGCCGCCCCGGCAGTTGCCGACGACGGCAGTTCGGTGCCGCCGCACGCGGCGTTCAACGGCTCGTCCACGAACGGCGGTAGGGAATTCGGCGGCAGAGAGGTCCCGGTGCCCGCGGCGGTGAGCTCAGCGGTGCCGCCTGGTCGACCACTGGCGGCCGAGGACTTCGACGACGACCTCGATATCCCGGAGTTCCTGCGCTGACCGAGCGCATCGGCAGGTCCGCGGGTGCTCCGGTCCGCCGGATCGTCACGTCCCGTCAAGGGGGATACAGCCGGGCGCCCTATGACACGTTCAATCTCGGAGACCACGTCGGTGATCTCCCCGAGTCCGTCGATCGCAATCGAGGCCGGCTGGCCGCTGAGCTGACCCTGGATCCCCGGTCCCTCGCCTGGATGGATCAAGTTCACGGAGATCAGGTGACGCTGATCGGGCCGACCCCGCAGGCGCAGCCACCGGTCTGTGACGGCTTGGTCACCGCGAGCCGCGGTGTGGCGCTCATCGTCCTGGCGGCCGACTGCGTTCCGGTCCTGCTCGCCGATCAGGAGGCTGCGGTTGTCGGGGCAGCGCACGCCGGTCGCGAGGGCGTGCGCAAGGGAGTGGCGGCCCGCACCGTCGAGGCCATGGTCGCCCTGGGCGCTAGTCCGCCCAACATAGAAGCACTGCTCGGTCCGGCTATCTGCGGCCGCTGTTATGAGGTCTCCGAGGAACTCATGGACGCGGTCGAGACCGCGGCCCCGGGCGGCGCCCGGCGGAGTCGTACTGGGGCTCCTTCGCTCGATCTTCGGACCGCCCTCGCCGGGCAGCTAGCCGGCCTTGGCGTGAACCGAGTTGTCAACGACCCACGCTGCACCGCGGAGGACCCGATGCTCTTCAGTCATCGCCGGGACGGAGTCACCGGTCGTCAGGCAGGGATCATCTGGCTGACATGACCCAATCCGAGGCGTCCGAACCGGCGCTGCGACTGGCGGCAGTCCGCGCCCGGATCGCGGCGGCTTGTACCGAGGCCGGGCGGGATCCCAGGGAGATCGTCGTGGTCGCGGTCAGCAAGGGGATGCCGGCCATGCGGGTGGCCGAGATGCTTGCCCTCGGCGTGGCCGACATCGGCGAGAACAAGGCTCAGGAGGCGGCCGCCAAGGCGGCTGAGGTCACAGCTACGTTCCCCGAACTGACCGCACGCTGGCATTTCATCGGCCAGCTGCAGCGAAACAAGGCACGGGTTGTGGCGTCATTCGCGTCAATAGTGCACTCCGTCGATCGGGCAGCTCTGATCACGGCACTGGACCGGGGCTGTGACCGGCGCCGCGATCCGCTGGATGTGCTGGTGCAACTGGACCTCGATCCGACCCCCGACCCGAAGCGCGGCGGAGCCCGTCCCGAGGATCTGCCAGCACTGGCGAACCAGATTCTCGTCGCGGAACATCTGCGGCTGCGCGGTGTAATGACGGTCGCGCCGCCGGGGTCCGACGCGCGGAAATCCTTCGACCGGCTGGTCGGGTATTCCGAGTCGCTGCAAGCGATCCAGCCCTCGGCAACAGTGATTTCGGCGGGAATGAGTGGTGACCTCGAGGCGGCTATCTCGGCCGGGGCGACCCACGTGCGTGTCGGAACGGCGTTGTTCGGAGCGCGGAAGCTAGCCTCCGAACACCGGACTTGAGCGGAGAGCGGTTCAGGGCCGCGTGGTGTGAGCGGAGATCGCGAAGAGAAGGGCAGTCCCGATGGCCGGAGCCATGCGCAAGATGGGCGTTTATCTCGGTCTCGTCGAGGACGACGACCGGGCCGAATACGACCCGTACGCCGATGACGGTTATGACGGCTATGACGAGGATGTCCCCGGCCACCGCGCCACGTCGGCCGAGGTCGACCACGGCAGGCCCGCCCGTCGACCTTCCCCGGCGGCGCTTGCCGGTGGCGCTGCGGCGGTCGTCGGTGGCGTAGCACTGCGAGATCGCCCGAGCACGGTCACGCACCCCTCCGAGTACCGGATCACGACCCTGCATCCGCGTACGTACAACGAAGCGCGGACCATTGGCGAACATTTCCGCGACGGTGTCCCGGTGATCATGAACCTCAGCGAGATGGATGATTCTGACGCCAAACGGCTGGTCGATTTCGCAGCCGGGCTGTCCTTCGGACTGCGAGGTAGCATCGAACGTGTCACGAACAAGGTCTTCCTGATCTCTCCGCAGAATGTGTCCGTCACCGCTGAGGACAAGGCGCGGCTCAAGCAGAATGCGTTCTTCAACCAGAGTTGACGAGCATGAGCTGACGCTGTTCAGCGTTGCTGGGGGGCCGCCCAACTACCTTCTCAAGGGGCGCGAAGAGCTTTGAGCATCCTCTGGCAGATCATCGCCTTCGCGTTGTTACTGTTCTTGCTGCTGCTTCTTGCCCGCCTGGTGATGGACTGGGTGATGATGCTTTCAAGGGGCTGGCGACCTGGCGGGGGTGCCGCTGCGGGGCTGGAAGTGATCTATTCCACCACCGATCCACCACTGAAATTGCTGCGCCGAGTGCTCCCCCCGCTTAACCTGGGCTCCGTGAAGCTGGACCTCGGGTTTATGGTTCTACTGATTGTGGTGTTCGTGTTGCGGCAGTTCACGCTAGAGCTGGCGTATTGACGATCCAAGGAAAGCGCTCTCAGCTACAAAGCTCCACCCCGTTCCAATACCTTGTTCAGTTCAGACCCGTAACCTCAGGAGTGATGGACCGATGCCGCTGACTCCAGCCGACGTCCACAACGTCGTGTTCAAGAAGCCGCCCATCGGCAAGCGAGGATATGACGAGGACGAGGTGGACGCCTTCCTCGACGTCGTCGAGGCTGAGCTGGCCCGGCTCATCGAGGAGAACGCCGAACTACGGGCGCTCGTCGATCGTGGTGGCTCTGGTAGCCGCGACGAGCGCTTCGCGAGTGGGCAGACCAACTTCGCTGAGCCGGCCCGCGCCGCAGCCCCACCCCCACCCCCACCGGCGCCGACACCGCCGGCCCCCGAGCCGATGGCACCCGCCCAGACCGGGCCGGTCGGGGGGGACAACGAGCGCACCTCCCGCGTGCTGCAGCTGGCCACCGAGACCGCCGACCGCTACGTCTCCGAGGCGACCAGGGAAGCCGAGCAGCTCCGCAGCTCTGCCAAGAAAGACAGTGAGCGGATGCTGAGCGAGGCTCGTACCAACTCCGAGCGGATGCTCAGCGATGCCAAGTCTCGCGCGGAGTCGATGGTCAGCGAAGCCAAGAACCGGGCCGAGACGATGGAGCGCGAGGCACGCGCGAAGGCCGCTGCCATTACCCAGGACGTCGAGCGCAAGCAGGTCGAGACCCTTTCCGCACTGGAGGAGAAGCGGGTTGCCGCCGAGAAGAACATCGACCAGCTGCGGACTTTCGAGCGGGAGTACCGCTCTCGGCTGAAGTCCTATCTCGAGCTGCATCTGCGCGAGTTGAACGGTCGAGGGTCGGCCGAGCCCTCCGGTCCCGCAGCCCGACCGGGGACAGCAAGCCAGACCGGGCAGCAACCCGTAGCCGCCGGTCAGAATCCCTTCGGCGGTGCCCGACCTGGATCTCCCAACAGCAGTTCTGGAGACCAGGGATCACGCAGCGGGCACTGACCGCGGCGCCGGCCCGGCGTAGCAGCTAGCCGCCGATGGTGCTCGTCGGGTGCTTCTGCGTCGTGGGAGCCGTTGGGCTCCTCATCGTCGGCTTGGTCCAGAGCGATCCTGATCTGGTGTGGGCCTCCATCGGCGCCAGCGGGGTCGGCGGGATTGCCGTGGCGATTGCTTCGATGCAACGAAGCCGAGCACTGAGAAAGGTTCTGGCCAGTGCTGCTGCCACGAAGGCCGCAGCGGAGTCAGTGACCGACAAACACTCGGCCAAGCAACCGGTGAGCACGCGGGTCGCGGCCGAAGAAACAGCGGCCAAGGGACCCGAACTCGAGGCTGCGGCTCAGGCCCGCGCTGAGCCTGATGTCGTCAACGAGACCGACTCACCCCATCCCGCTCGGGCCGTGGGTACCAGGGAGCCAGGTCCCGATGAGCACGTCGGCGATACAGCGGCCGTCGATCCCGAGGATGAACCGGCCGAGGAGGACGTTGACATGGCCGACCTCCTGGTGATCATCGACCGCACCGACGAGGTACTCGTCGTCGATCTCCGGCCGAGGTACCACCTGGCCGCCTGTGCGCACCTGCATGACCGCGATGCGGTCCCCATCCCGGTCAACGAGGCGCGCGAGGACGGGTTCACGCCGTGCGGCCTCTGCCGACCCGATGCCGCACTGGCTGCGGCCGCACGTCTGGCCAAGGTCACTCCAGCTGACCGAGCGCTCAGGCCCCGACCCCATTCGAGTCTCTAGGGAGGCAAGGCTCGTTCGAGCTCGTTCAGTGCGCCCGGCGAACTCCGATACCGACGACGCCGGCCGGTCCCAGATCGAGGATCTTCCTCCGCTCCTGCGACCCGTCGCCGAGGGCCGACTCGGCTACTGTCAATCCGGTGGCGAGTGTCTCGGCCGCGATCAACTCCTGATGCATCCGGACAGCGTCCAGCGCCGCCTCTGCAGCGGGAGAGAGCACGAGCTCGATCCGGTCGCTGACTGCCAGGCCGGCCTCCCGTCGGGTCTCCTGCACTGCGCGGATGATGTCGCGGGCCAAGCCCTCGGCGGCGAGTTCCGGCGTCACGGTGAGGTCGAGGGCGATCAGCCTGCCGTCCTCGTACCGCGCAGCGGTGGCATCGCCGACGGCGGGCGTCAGCTCGAACTCACCCACGCCGAGCACCTCGTCGGCACAGGTGACCGTCCCGTCGCCGTTCTCGGAGAACACCCCTGCTCGCGCGCAGCTCAACACCTTCTGCACCTTGGCGCCCAATCGGGGGCCGAGCGCGCGCGCGTTGGGCCGCAGCACGAACGACTGGGCGACCAACGGCTCGGCATGCACTGCCTTGACGTTGACCTCATCGGCCAGCACATCCGCATAGGCGCGCAGGCGCGGGAAATCGACAGCCTGCACGGTCAAGGACGGCAGCGGCTGACGCACCCGCACCTGGTTGGCCTTTCGGATCGAGAGCGCAACCGAGGCTACCGACCGGACGGCGTCCATCTCCTCGACCAAACTGTGTTCGCTGGGCAGATCCTCCGCGGCAGGCCAGTCGGTCAGATGCACCGACGCTTCCCCGGTCAGTCCGCGCCAGACCTGCTCGGTGATCATCGGCAGCAGGGGGGCAGCAAGGCGCGAGGTCACCTCCAGCACCGTGTAGAGGGTGTCGAAGGCATCGGGAGCACCGGACCAGAACCGGTCGCGGCTGCGCCGGATGTACCAGTTGGTCAGCGCGTCCAGGAACGCCCGCACCTCGGTGCACGCGCTGGCGATGTCATAGGCGTCCAACGCCTGCGTGACGGCCGTGCACGTCGTACGGAGCTTGGCCAGCACGTAGCGGTCGAGGACGTGTTCTGAGTCTGTCCGCCAGGTTGCCGCATAGGACTCGGCATTGGCGTACAGGCCGAAGAAGTACCAGGCGTTCCAGAGGGGATGTATCGCCTGGCGGACCGAATCCCGGATCAGCGTCTCGGTCACCGACAGATCCCCGCCGCGCAGGATGGGCGAGGCCATCAGGGCCCAGCGCATCGCATCCGCGCCGTAGGAGTCATACATCTCGTAGACATCCGGATAGTTGCGCAGGCTCTTGCTCATCTTGCGACCGTCCTCGCCCAGCACGATGCCGTGCGCGACGCAGGTGCGGAACGCCGGCCGGTCGAACAGCGCGGTCGCCAGGACGTGCAAGGTGTAGAACCAGCCGCGGGTCTGGGCGAGGTACTCGACGATGAAGTCGCCGGGATAATGGTTCTCGAACCACTCCGCGTTTTCGAACGGATAGTGCACCTGGGCAAAGGGCATGGAGCCGGACTCGAACCAGCAATCCAGCGTTTCCGGGACCCGACGCATCATCGAACGACCAGTGGGGTCGTCCGGGTTGGGCCGGGTCAGGTCGTCGACGTACGGGCGGTGCAGGTCGGTCGGGCGTACGCCGAAGTCGCGCTCCATCTGGTCCAACGACCCGTACACGTCCGTGCGCGGGTAGGTCGGGTCGTCCGAGACCCAGACCGGGATCGGGCTACCCCAGAAGCGGTTACGGCTGATCGACCAGTCCCGGGCACCTTCCAGCCACTTGCCGAACGAGCCGTCGCGGACATGGCCTGGCACCCATGTGATCTCCTGGTTGAGTTCCACCATCCGGTCGCGGAACGCGGAGACCT